>JAOZLU010000312.1 GCA_029934695.1 Desulfobacterales bacterium
CCCCGCCCCTCACTGCGGTTTTGTTATGATGCTCGCAGGGGATTGGCAAATCCCCTGCCCCTCACTGCGGTTTTGTTATGATGCTCGCAGGGGATTGGTAAATCCCCTGCCCCTTCATGGTTCGGATTTGCCAATCCGAACCGAGTGAGAGGGGGCCATTACAACAGGTTCGGCAAGAACATGATTAGAGAGGGAACATAAGTTACAATGGCCAAAGCCACCAATAAGGCCAGAATAAGCGGCATTATCTCCTTTACAAATTCAACGATGGGCAGGTTGGTGATGGAGCAGGTCGTAAACATCATAGTGCCAAAAGGCGGTGTCACGCCGCCGATCATGATATTGACAATCATGATGACACCAAAATGAATGGGATCAATACCCATATTCACGGCCACGGGAACTAACAGCGGCGCAATGATGATCAGAACGGCGCCGCCCTCCAAAAACATACCGAGGACCAGGAGAAAAATATTGATAATCAGGAGCATGACAAGTGTCTGCCCCTTAAATGCGAGCAGCATTTCAGTTATTTGCTGGGGAATTCTCTCCCAACTCATGTAGTAACTGAAAACAGAAGCGGCCACAATCAGGAGAATCACCGAAGCCGTGGCATACACCGTATTTTTGATGATATCCGGAAAGTGGCGTAATTTCAGCTTTCTGTAAACAAAAAAGCCAACCAGGGAGCAGTATAAAACCGCGATGGCACCTGCTTCCGTCGGTGTGAACATACCATATCTGAGTCCCAAAATAATGCCAAAGGGCAGAAAAAGAGCCCAGAATGAGCGGCAGACCTGCTTTATAATTTCACCCGCAGAAGCCATTTTATCCCGCATCGGCTGATAACCCCGCCGCTTGGACATAATCGCAACCGCTATCATGAGACAGGCACACATCAGTACGCCGGGAACGTATCCGGCAATAAATATTTTGGCCACGGACACCCTCGCAATGAGGGCATAGATGATCAGGTTGATGCCGGGCGGAATGACCGGGGCAATGGCTGAGGACGCTGCTGTTATGGCAGTGGCGAAACCCTTGCTGAACCCACGTTTTTCCATTTCCGGAACGAGTATTTTCGATTGCACTGCCGCATCTGCATTGGCCGAGCCTGAAATACCGCCCATGAGAACGCTCAACATCACATTGACCTGGGCCAGACCGCCTCTGAAATGACCCGTCAACACTTCCGCCATTTGCATGAGGTTGGAACTGATGCCGGAATAATTCATGATCTCACCGGCCATGATAAAAAAGGGAACGGCCAGCAATGGGAAGGAAGAAGTGCTGGTTACAAATTTCTGAAGCAGGAGGTCAACGGGTGACCCTGTATTGATAAACGTGAAATACGCCAGGGCCGATGCAAACAGCGCAAATGCAATGGGGATGCTGGAAAAATAAAGGACAAAAACAATAAAAATCGGTAAAAAAGCGTATTCACTCATCGGTCACCCCCATCATTTTCTGATTCTTTATTTTTATAATATCTTGGAAGGAAAACCTAATGGCATGAAAGGTGACAAGGCCGAATCCGGCCAAGATGGAGGCACTGACCCAGGCGGAAGAAATGCCGAGAACGGCTGTTGGTTTAATATAAGATGCCCGGATGAATACAATGCTCAAATAAAAAATATACCCGTTAATCAGGATCATTAAGATATTGATGAACAGTGAGACATAGACATGAAAATATTTCGGAAGCAATTTCGTGACCATGTCAATGCCGATATGCATCTGATGCTTGTAGGCAGCGGAAACACCGATAAAAACACTCCAGATAAAACAGGTTGTTGCCGCCTCTTCCACCCAGTAAAGTCCGGTATTGAAAACATAGCGCAATATGACGTTGAGAATGACAATCAGCACAGTCGCCACCAAGAAAAAGCCACTGACATACTCTTCGAGATTTTTCATTATATTGTTCATAATGAGTCCTCCTGACACTTTATCGGAAAAGGGTCAGATTCAGATTTTTTTTTTAAAAAAAGTGTTCAAAAAAAGTGTTCCGGCAGAGAGTTCTCTGCCGGAACGACTGTCTGATCTCAGTGCTTTGTTTCATAAATAATGTCCAAGTTAATCCATTGTTTTTATATGATTTTGCAATCTGGATATTGTCTCTGAAATGGGGCACTTGGTTCAATGACCTGGATTTTGACAATTATTTTCTGATCGCCGCGAGTTCTTTGACGATATTGTCATAAACACCAGGTGTCAGTCCTGGAATTTCCTTGTAAACACGAGCAGTGGCAGCTTTAAAAGCGTCTTTGTCCACCTCGTTGAATTTTACACCGTATGATTCCAGTTCTTTGACAACGCCGCCATGCTGGGATTTAAGTAACGCAACCATCCGCAGGGCACCGGCGGCAAATTCTTCTTCGATAATTTTCTGGTAATTGGCCGGAATTTTCTCCCATACTTTTGGGGAGATATAGACACCGCAGGTTCCGAGAAAGTGACGGGTCAGGGCAACATTTTTACGAACTTCGTAAACTTTGGTACCGATATTGGTGAATTCAGATCCTTCAAGGCCTTCCACAACACCTTGCTGCACGGCAGAAAGGGTCTCGCCCCAGGGCAGCGGTGTGGCGGTGGCACCCATTGCGTTAAGCGTATCTATAAACAACTTGGATCCGGGGGTTCTGAGCTTCACACCTTTAAGGTCAGCCGGTGTCTTGATCACTTTGTCCGTGATGACATTCCTGAAACCGAAAACATAATCCAGGGCCAGAATTTTAATTCCTTTTTCTTCGGCCTTCTTCTTCATATCCGCCACCAGTTTGGTTTCGCGGACCAGTTTCACATATTCATCATAGTTGTCATACAGCATTGGACCCACAAGTGCCTTAAAATCAGGCACATAGTCACCAACGTATGAAGGATCCTCAACCGAGATGAAATTTGCGCCGCGTACAACTTGCTCGACACCGTCTTTGTAAGTGGCAATCTGTCCCTGAGGATAGGTGTGAATCGTGATAGCGCCCTTGGTTTTTTCTTTGATGATCCCTGCCACTTCATCCATGGATTTTGTCAATTGCTCGGCCGGACTGAAAACATGACTTAATCGCAATACAAGTTTGTAGTCTTTGGCCATGGCTTGAGAGCCAACCGTCAGAGCGAGGCAAATCATCAGAATAAACAGTGTTCTCTTAAATGTCATAACTTTCTCCTTATTGTTTTTGGTTTTCACCGTTGTTATTATATGGGCACTTTCAGGAAGCTGTCAGAAAACGACTTCAAGTGCCCCTGATGCTCCCGTTTCAGAAACAATGTCCAGGTTGCAAAATCATATAATCAATAAAAACAATGGATTAACTTGGACATTATTTGTGAGACAAAGCACTTGGATTTTTCATTACTAAAAAATGGCCATGGAAAATCAATGAAACCGGTTACAAAAAAATCAGTGGATTCGCACCCTTTTCATAAAACGCCTCTTAATCTTCTCAAAAGCGACACCTTCTCCATACAAACCCCGGCTGTCAATACCCCGGTACGGAAATTTCTGTGCCGGAACCGGCCCTGTATCAGAAGTTCATCCGCGTTCATCTGTGTTCATCCGCGGTTCTGATTATATGAAACCGCACAGTGAAGCTCCGTCACTGCAAGGTGTCGTTTTTGAGTAATCTTACTTGGTAATTGTGACCAAATAACATCCCGATATGCTCGGGTTGCCAAATCCGAGCCGCCTGCCGAATTTGTCAATCCGGCAGGAGCGGGGAACGGGGAGATTATTCGGTCACAGTTCTTTGATTATAATAAGCAAAAAGTAAGGTGCAATAAAAAATATTTGCATTACACTACAGATAAAAAATATACACTATATTCTTTCTGTCAAGTTCACGTCAGCAATTTTTTTTATTTTATCAATTTTTTGATTTTAACTATCTGATTTTATTAATAATAAAAAATTGACAGAACTGTCTTTGAGACGAGGCCAACGGAGTCGCCATCACCGCGAACCTGTCTGACACGTCGGGAATCGAGCCGGGCTTCCTCGTATGCAAATACCTGAAAATATATGGCCAGGTACTTAAGAATTAAGCCCTCGCAACGAGGAGAAGTGTTCCCAAGCCAGGCTTGGGAACGAGGTTCGGAGTGCCCGAATTATTTGACCAGGAATACGGGGGTGAAGGACAGCTCAATATCATTTTCCTGAATCCGCCTGACGATTTCCCCATGGATTTGTGTTCGCACCGGATGACGGAGTGAGAAATCAGTGACACAGTAACGCAGGGAAATAACAAACGAACAATTGTCAAAACTGGCCAACCTTATATTGTCCAATTTTGTTTCAGAATTCTGTTCGATGATTTCTCTGATGAGTTTTATCGCCAGCTCCGCCTGAGCTTTGGTGTTGCGAACGGACAAGGCCAAGTTGATATTCACAAAATATCCCGGGGCCGATGTCACATTGAACAGTTCAGTCTGGGAAAGCTGGGAATTAGGCACCGTGACCAGAAATTTGGTGGCATCCATCCGTAACCGGGTATATTGCAGACCAATGCTCTCCACGTCCGCATCCTCGCCTTTGAACAGAATCCTGTCCCCGACTTTGAAAGCTTTGGAAAGAAAAAGATTGACGCCGCCGATCATGTCGGCGATGGTATCCTTTGAAGCTAGGGCAAAGGCAATGCCCCCGATCCCGAGACCCGCAATAATAGCCCCTACATTAAAACCCAGGGCGTTTAAGATGGAAACAATCGCAAGAAACCAGATGAGAAATATGCAAAGGGTTCTCAACAACCGAAAAACCGCTATCTTTCCGAGGCTTTTCTTCCCATCGGTTTTTTGGGAATGGGTCATTATTCGATGAAACAGACGGCCGACCAGCCAGGTGATCAGTATCGCAATCAGAAAAATGACAGTCACTTTGGCAACCACCACACCGGCCTGCCGGGTTTGTACTTGGTAACGCTCGGCCCGCAACATACCGATCCTGCCCTTCAGAAAAGAGCGTCTGTCATTTTCTGTTTCAGGTGCTTCATCAGGACTCAGTTTTGCCAGTTCATCCGGAGAATGGCCTGAAATATATTCAATTCGGCGCTGAATTCCACTGTCCCTGGTGTCCAGCATCCCTATTCCGTACTGATATTTCCCTATTTCCTTGTTGATTCCGGAGGGCGTGAGTCTTTGCTCAAAGAGAGCGATCCACTTGTCGGCTGCAACAATTTCCGTGTGCTTCTCGAAAAGGAACTCCGCTGCTCTTCTGATTTCCTTCTCTCTGTGCTCTTCCTGAATCGGCCCGAGTGTTGAAAGCCGTCGTCCGGTTTTCAACTCAAAACTGCTGAGAATTTTTTCAGCTTTTTCAGGTATGAGCCGGGCGCGGATTCTTACCCGGTATTCCTCTTTTTCGATTTCCAACTGTTGCCTCTGCCTGTGAAGAAAGGGCAGCAATTCTGAGATCAGAGGCTTCTCTTCCTCTGAAAGCCGGATCAGCAGTTCTGTCAGTGCTCTTTGTCCGTTCAGATTTTCCTGTTTCTTCTCCAGTTCCGTCAGTTCCGTATAATAGGCTTTCATAAGTCCGGTCAGATTTTTGACGCGTTTTAACGGAATAAAACCGAGAAGAAACTCCGAGATTCTGTCTTCGGCCTCCAGGCGTCGGAGGGCTTTCTGGTCAAGAGACTGCAGTTCGGTTTCAGAAAGTGCCTCCCGCTTTTGTTCAAAACCCTGTTCCCTTTCTTTTAATTTATAAAGAATATCAAGCCGCCTGCCAGCAAGAGTCTGAATTTCAGTTGACAATTTACTGATTTCTTTAATATTTTCATCGTGTCCGTCAAAAATTTCGGACTCCTCCCGGGCACGGATCTGAAAATTCACAGCTTCGGCCGCCTCACTTTCAAGCCAGCTTATCATATCCCGTTTCAAAACTTCGGTAATGCCCTCGGGGATATCGCTGCTGTTCAGCTGACCTTGTCCCAGACGCTTTTTCATCTCCACCGCGCTGACATAACGCTGAATCGCCAGCTTCCTGGTTTCCTCTAATACGATTACATATTGCCCGAGATGCTGATTCAATGACTTCAGAGCCTTCACTAATTCCGCGCGGTGTTTTTGCTGCTCTTGGATAATTCTCACCCGTGTGGACAGTCTGTTCTGATAGATTTCTATGCCGGAGTCAGGCAGAGGGGCTTCTTTTTTCTTGGATTTCTCGGATTTCTTGGATTCCTCGGATTTCTTCGACTTCTCCGACGGCTGCTCTGTGTCTGCTTCAGGTTCATCTGTTTTTGCAGAGACATCCGTCGGACCGGGCGATTTCTCACGCGATTTCGCTGACAGATCCACCCCGGCGAATTCGCAGAGTTTTTTCAAAATATTCTCTTTGTCTTCAAGGAATCCCTTCCGGGACGAACGCAGCAGGGGGTCTTTCAGAGATGCCAACTTCAGTTTCTCATCTTTGACGGCCTGATAGACACCTTCAGATTCCTCACGATATTTTTGCAGCACCGGCTTTTTTCCCTTCAACTTCTCAGTGAGTTCCTGAAAATTCTGAACAAGCTTCCGGGCAGTCAGGTCTTTGATCGCTGACTCCCATTGCCGAGTTTCAAGAACTGACTCGGAAGTCTTTTTCAGATTTGCCAGCAGATCCTGTGCTTTTTTCCGGGCCGTCCCGGATTTTTTTACCTCTTCATCAATCTGGGCAAGCTGTTCTCTGGCTTTCTGGGTGGCTGCCAGCGACTCAGATGTCTGTTTTGAAACAACAGCGGCACCGGTCGCAAGTGATTCGGATCGGCTGGCTTCAGGGATCAGAGTCAGATCGGTCTTTCCGCTGTCAGCAAAATCTTCAAGGATTTTTGCAATCACCTGCATTGTGAAAAGATGTTCTGCGAGAATTGTAGCGTCTCCTTCAAGAGATTCCCCTCGCTTCACAAGGTTTTTCAGCGATGAACGGAGCTCTCCGAGTTTTTCTGTCCGTTTGTCATTATAGACAATGAGTTCATTGAGTGTTTTGAACGATTCCTGAGGTTCTTCAGAACTGACAGCCTGAAGTCTTTCTGTTTCAGGGGGCAAAAGGGCTTCAAGTTCCTTCTGTATCCGAGCTGAGTCGGTCTGAGTATCGGTCAGTCGTTTAAGAGCCATGTCAAATGTTGCGCGGAGCCACACCTGCTCTTCCTGTAATTCGGAAAATTGTGCAGACAGTCTCTCTGGTTTCTGTCGCGAATATTCCTTTTCCAACTCATGGCTTCTGAGTTGCCGGGAATGGTTTTTCTTGGCGGAAGAATGCCGGAACTCGGCTTTGTTCAGGGCATTTTTTGCTTCTTTGATACGCGAAACAACATTTTCAAGTTCCTTTTGGGCAACCTCGGTTTTTTTCTCCAATTCATCCTGCTGAATGTGAATCTCCTGTTCCCGGTTTTCCATATTTTCCGGTTGAAACAGCTCTGGAACTTCATTGATTGAAAGGGTTCCGTCATCCACGCGCAGGCTGATTTCGATTGAAAAAAGATTCAGTTCCTCAAGTTTCTTGCTGAAAGTGTTTACGGCCGTCCTGGCCGTTTCTGTCTGGGCAATCAGTTTTTCCAGAAGCGTCTTTTCCGCCTCAATCAGTTCAAGCCTTTTTTTCATGGCATCAAACCGGATTTTGGCATGTTCCGAGGTCACCTTTGCCAGTTCGAGCGAGGACAGTTCCTCAGAAGAGGGAGGCAGTTCTTCCGCAGGTATCTCTGAGGACTCACTTTTTTGCCTGCCCTGATTAAGAAATATCTCGCTTTTGGAGAGGGCCCGCAATTCTCCCATAGAATCGGCAGACGCTTTGTCAAAAAAGGTCTGGGCCTGTTCCAGCAGGGCCTTGTTGGTCAGATGATGCAGTTCAATTTTTTCATGCTTACTATCCTCTTTGCCAACTTCTTCAGCCCACAGAGGGCCGCACATGAAGATACCCCACAGCAGTGCAACGATAATTTTTTTCATTTGCTTTCTCCTTTCAGATTAAAAAATGCGTTCATAGACAAGGCTTGGGTACGAGTCAAACGGGCCAGAATTTTTTCCATTTGCTTTCTCCTCTGTAGATCCAATTTTTTGTAATGATTTCGTTTGTGAATTTATCAAGGTGGGTTGCGGGTT
>JAOZLU010000313.1 GCA_029934695.1 Desulfobacterales bacterium
ACCATTCGCAGCAGCAGCCACCCATGCCTCCATCGCTGGATATTCGTATCGCCATACTTTCGTTCAGCGTATCGGATGGGCATTTCCACCATTTTCAGGTTTAATTTGGCCGCGCCGAAGAGCAGATCAAAGTCGCCAAACGGATCAAAATCACCAAAATATGCCCGGTTTTCTGCGATTCGCTCGTAGTCGGACTTCCATAGCACCTTTGTTCCGCATAATGTGTCTTTGATGGACTGCCCGAGAAGCCATGAGAAGGCCAGGCTGAAAAACTTGTTGCCCACCAGGTTCAGATAACGCATGGCCTGCTTTTCCATGGGATAAACCAGACGCACCCCATTGACAAACTCTCCCTTCTCCGAAACCAAGGCATCATAAAACCGCGGAAGCACTTCCGGAGGAACTGTCATATCAGCATCCAGAATTATCAGTATATCCCCGTCAGCGCGGGCAAATCCGAGACGAACCGCATCGCCTTTGCCCGCGCCGGTTTGCTGAAACAATTTGCATCGCCGTTCAGGATGATCTTCAATGGCCTTCTTAATGACTGCAAAAGTATCATCATCGGAATGTCCTTCCACAAAAACAATTTCCGTTCCCTGTCCCATCTCCGGAGTACGCTCAAAAATCTGGGAAATATTGCCTGCCTCGTTGCGGGCCGGCACAATCACAGAAACCAAGGGGAGATCAGAGGTCAGAGGAGAGAGATCAGAGGGTAAATCTTCCCTTTCCACTTTCCACTTTCCACTTTCCACTTTCCACCTTTCGGATGATTTTGCAATAATAAAATTTGTCAGTGCGAGATGGCGGAACGGCCATATTTTTGAGACAAAGCGGTTAAAGAAATTGCTGAGTAATGGCGTATGCAACGGCCATAAAATTTCCGGCCAATGCCGGATAACTTCAAAGCCGGCCAGATTCAGCAATCCGGTGTTATCTTCCACCGTAAGCCAGTTCTGAGGCAGCAGCGGTGTCATCATATCCAAGCGTTGCGCCAGCATCAGCGGCAGTTCCCACAGTTGGCTGTATGTATTGAGAATGATTCGTGTGCGGGAAGTTGCCAATTGTCCGATCTGTTGGAAAACAGCCTGCACATCCCACAGGTCATTCACAAGGTCGGAAAGGATGATCACATCAAACTTTTCATTCAGACAAAGACTGTGCGCGTCGCCTTTTATAAAACAAAATTCCGGATATCGTTGCGCCGCTCGTTTGATCATTTCACCTGACAAATCTATCCCGACACCCAGGGCCGGTTTGAGTTTGGCAAGCAAATCTCCGGTTCCGCAGCCGATTTCAAGCACTTTCTGACCGGGTGCAACCAATAGTTTGTAAATCTGTGTCAGCCTCTGGTGATAGTAATTCCCCCACTGTCTTCTGCCATTCTTCTCGCTGGCAACCGCATCCCAGTGGGTCTGTCGGATCTTTTGATAATTTAAAGCTGTAGTCATAATATCCTCATTTAACGCTCGACTGGGATTGGCAAATCCCAGGCATTTTGCTGGCGGATTTGTCAATCCCTCTGGAGCGGCTGAACAGCATAAGCCTTTTTAAGATTATCAAGCGCATTGGCATAATCAGACTTTATTTGCAATGCCTTTTTAAAATGGAAAATCGCCTCATCAACTCTCCCCTTCTGAAACAGGGCAACCCCCAGATTATTGTGTACTAATAACGCATGATCAGGGCCTAATCGCAACCCCTCGGAATAATGCTCAACAGCCTTGCCGGGATTGCCTCGGGATAAAAAGAGAGTGCCCAGAACACAATGCACAGCGCCGTTGTCAGTTGTCACATCAAGGGAATGCTCAAAAAGCGTGACGCTGTCTTTCCAGTACCGTACCTGCATCCGCGTCGCGGCCATGAGAATTAAAATGAGTATTACTGCGAATACAGCACCCCATTTTTTTTTATAACGCCATCCCCTGATCCGAATTGGTGAGAGAAGTTCCGGAATGCCCCAGGCAATCATTATAAACAATCCGATAAGCGGGATATAGGTGTAGCGGTCCGCCATGCCCTGCAATCCGACCTGCACCAGCCCAATGACAGGCACGAGCGTCCCCAGGTACCACAGCCATCCCACGGCGAGCCAGGGACGCTGCCTTATATTCCGGATTATTAGAAATGTTATGAGTGCGAGCAGAAAAAAGGCTCCGGCTACCTGCCATCCCGGGAAAGTGCGAGGATGCGGATATAATAACGCCAGATGAACAGGGCAGATCATCTTTCCGATATAACTGATGTATGAGACAAGTGCGTTGGCAATCCGGATATGAAACGGGCATACTTCGAGAGAAGCAGCGACGCTTTGCTGGGCAAGGTAAGTGACAACACTTGAGGCCGCTGTCAAAATAAGCAGGGGAATTTTTTCCAAAAAGACTGAGGAACTGAGGAACTGGGGAACTGAGAAATTAATTTTTGAATTTCTGAATTCCCAAATTCCCGAATCCTTATGAAAACGGTTCAGGGGCCAGCAGTCCAGCAGAAACAATACAAACGGCAATGTTACCAGCATCGGTTTTGCCATAAGCCCCAGCATAAAGAACAGGAAAACCGGCAGATATCTGTCAATTCCCGGACGTTCAACATACCAGGCGTAACTCAGCATGGTAAGCATCCAGAAAAAAGTGCTCAGAACATCTTTACGCTCCGCCACCCACGCCACTGATTCCACATGGAGCGGATGGAGCGCAAACAATGCCGCGACAAAAGCACTCTGCCATAACGACGGGGTGAGGGGAATCCCCTGCCCGGTCATCCTGCTAAGGGTGAGAAAGAGCAACAATGTGTTTGCAATGTGAAAGAGCACATTGGTCATAAGATGCTGCCCGGGATTCATCCCATAAAGCTCAACATCCAGCATATGGGACAGCCAGGTCAGCGGATGCCAGTTATTCGCGTGTGTGGCAGTAAACGCCCATAAGATGCTTTCTGATGTCAGCCCGGCTCGCACATAAGGATTCTCGGTCACATACAGGCCGTCATCATAGGCGACAAATTCATGATTCCTCACCTGCCAATAAACAGCAAGTGTGGCTATGACGAGAAAAAGACAGATTAGAATATCCGGGTTTATGTTCCGGATTTCAGACTTCAGATTTCGGAGGTTATTTTTCATTGAAGGATTTTAGGTTTTGTTTTGGGTTTTCTGCCGGATGGGCTCCTGCTGCCTGCCGGGTTTGCAATATGCGTCTTTTAAAATAAACATTTCGGACGGGGTTACAAACCCCGTCCGGCAGAGAAATAAACATTTCGGACGGGGTTACAAACCCCGTCCGGCAGAAAGTGCTCTCCTCAGATTGCTATTTGCGTCAGCATGGTCAGGATTTATTTGCAAAGCCTTCTGAAAATGGACAACTGCCTCATTGAACTTCCGCATGTTAAACAGGACAACGCCCATGTTATACTGCATATTCGCATCATCCGGACTGATTTCCAACGCCTTTCTGAAGTGTGCAAACGCATCTTTTGTTTTTCCCTGTCCTGTCAGCGCAATGGCAAGCTGAGTATGCGATTGGGCATCATCGGGTCTGATCTGGGATGCTTTTTGAAAATGTGTGACTGCCTCCCACACTTTTCCTTGTGACATCAGGGTGGTTCCGAGATTGTAATGTGCGTCTGCAAAATCGGGTCTGACAGATATCGCCTTTTGAAGATATGCTGCTGCTTCTGTCAGATTTCCCTGAGCCTTCAAAATTTTTGCAAGATTATAGCAGGCATTTGCATTGTCAGGGCTGATCTGTATCACCTTCTGAAAATGTGTTGCTGCTTCTGCCGTCTTTCCCTGGTTTGCCAAGGCAATCCCTATGTTGTTGTGAGCTTTGACATGGTTCTGATTAATCTCCAGAGCCTGCTCAAAATGTGCAATGGCATCTTTTATGTTTCCCCGGGTCAGCAGGATACGTCCGATATTGTCATGTGCACTGACATAATCCGGATTGATATGCAAAGCTTCGCGATGATGTGCAAGCGCCTCTTCCGTTCTTCCCTGTTTTGCCAGCGCAAACCCCAGTCCGTCATAAGCAAAGGCGTTGTTTTCAGTGGTGTCTGTCATGCGCTGAAAGAGCGCGATGCTGTTGCGCCAATACCCTGCCTGCAGCCATGTCACTCCCATAAGGATCGAAATGGTGACTGCTGCTGTCATGGTGAGAAATGCTGCTTTGTGACACCATCGTGCAAGGAGGTCGGGAATCCCCCAGGCGATAATGACAAAAATACCGATGAGCGGGATATATGTCCAACGGTCAGCCAGAGCCGGCCAGTCGCCGGCCTGCACCAATCCGATGACCGGCACAAGCGTTCCGAGATACCACAGCCACCCTGTGATAAGATAAGGCTTATGTCTCAGTTCCAGGATCACCAGAACAGACACGCATATCAGAAACACTCCCGCTCCTGCTGTCTGATATGCCGGCAGCGTTTCAGGAAAGGGATAATAGGCTGCCAGATTCACAGGGCAGACCATCTTCCATAGATAATCCGTATATGAAACCAGAGCGTTTGCAATTCGGAGTGTTATTGAGACATTTTCCGCAGATGCTATGTTATTGTAAGGCTGAAGCGATGAAACTGACAAATAAACCGAAATCGCCGCAAGCGCAAACAAAGGAAGTTTTTCAGTTATCAGTTTCCAGTTTCCAGTTTCCAGTTTCCATCGGTTCAGGGGCCAGTAGTCCAGAAGAAGCAGTGCAAAGGGCAGAGTGACCAGCATGGGCTTGGTCAGAAGGCCCAGCAGGAAGGTCAGAAACACTGGGAGATATTTGAAGAAACTCGGACGCTCGGTGTAACGAACATAAGCCAGCATGGTCAGCATCCAGAAGAATGTGCTAAGAACATTTTTCCGCTCCGATATCCACGCAACCGACTCCGCATTGAGGGGATGCAAAGCGAACAATGCCGCGACATAAGCACTCCTCCACAGTGCGCCAGTCATCCGGTTAAGCACCAGAAAAAGTAATATGGCGTTTGCAATATGAAGCATCAGGCTTGTCAGGTGATGCATGCCGGAGTTCAGACCGTAAAGATGATAATCCAATGCATGGGAGAGCCACGTCAGGGGCTGCCAATATGCTCCTTGCTTATTTGTGAAATTGCAAATCCATAAGATGATTTCCGAACTTGTTCCGGTCTTCAGATAACTGTTATCCGTGACATAAAGTTCGTCGTCAAAGTCAACAAATTCATGGTTTATTACCTGTCCATATACCGCAAGTGTGGCAATGGCGAGAAACACGCAGACCCAAAACTCACAACGAATACCAAAGAAATTCTTTTTACTAATCATTCACCACTCACCATTCATAATTCACCATTTACCATTCATCATTCAAAATATCTCTACCTCATCAATGGCAAGGCGGCACAGTCCCGATGCTTTGATCATAACATACCTGGCTTTCTGCGGCTCTTTTAACATGAGGCACAAGGGAAGACCGTTTTTCGAGTCTGACATGACACCGCCAGGGCGCCACACTTTTCCGTCATCAGACAGCATCACCTTCAGTGGCCGCAAGTTCAGGCCCGGCCCGTGCCGGCTTTCATACACCGTGACGGAACTGATCATCTCGGGGCGATACAAATCAACTGTCCACCAGGGATTGTTCTGCATAGGCGTGACAGAACCGGATTCAGATCTCCGGTCCCCGTCAACTGCCTGTCCGCTGGAGAAAAGATAAGGATACTTCGCACCATAAAAGTTGGAACTCATTCTTGTCCGTTTATTATAGGCAAGGTTGGGAAGATGCTCCTGAGGGTCGGATTTCCATGAATATATGGTGTCGAGGCTGGTGCCGGCATACAAACTTCGGTGCCACAGAGCAAATCCGCCGGCACACAATATCAGGATCATCGCAGTTGCCGGCAAAACTGTCGGTTTTTTCAGGTTGCAGAGGCAGACAACAGAGCTGATGAGTGCCAGAGTCGCAAAGCTCAGAATCATTCCCCATAATGCAGCCCTGCTCTGATAACGGAATTCAACAAGGCTGACACCGGCCGGGATACGCACTGCATGAGATGAACCGTTGGCACGGTAAACATGGACTCCATGACCATTCACAAAGGCCTTCCAGTGTCCTGTATAAGGATAGGCCAATCCGAAAAATCCGGGAACTGACGCGTTTACCTCAAAGTCCAGACGATTGAACGAACTGTAAATCAGATCTGCCTTGTCCGGCAGGGCAGGATTAAGGGTGAAGGGTGAAGGGTGAAGGATGGCGGAATCGGGCACATACTGCTCTACAATCACCTGATCAGGCGCACGGCCCTGTTCCAGCATGGAGTATGCCTCCTCATTGTTCTCAGCAATGAGGTATTTTCTGTAAACTTTTCCAAGAAACGGCTCCAGACAGGATCGTTCAGCCTGCTGTATGACAACTGCGGAACATAAGCCAAAGCCCGGCAGGTCAGCCTGATATTTCAATTTTTCATGCTTCTCTGAAAGCATCCGGGTGAAACTTGGTGTGTCTTTCCTGATTTCTGTCCAGGTGCCATAATACAGCAGACATAAAATTTGGGCGCAGGTGGCCACGCACAGCAGAAGCTCCGCTGCAAATTTTTTTCGGCAAAGAAATCCATGAATTGCCAGAGCTGTCAGAGCCGTTGCTCCTGCCAGCAATACCGCCTGCTCAATCCCGTGCGGAATTTTCCGGACAGACGTGGCACTGAAACGTGCGACATCCCAAGTGAATGAATCTGGAATACAGACATATCCCGCCATCATTATCAGTGCTGTCAAGGCGAGAATTGCCCGGGGTGTCACCTGAATCTCTCTCGTGACAGGCCATGAAACTTTCACGCTGAAGGATTCAGCCCGCATTATCCATATCAGGATCAGCATAATCAGAATGGGCATAATCAGGGAAATCCGACCGGGACACCGGAACGATGATGCAAAAGGCAGATATTTCCATGCAAAATAATGAATTAATGTGCGTGAACCCTGTATGTGCAGAAAGACCATCAGTATCAATCCAAAGACTGCCCATACAGCACCCGGGATTTTCACCCGGAACAGGTGAAGGATTGGTATCAGAGCTGCGACAAGAAACAGGGAAGAGCCGCCATAAGCACCGTGGACATCGGATCGAAGCGGATAGAAGAAGTTGTTCAATGTGCCGGCAAAGGTATCCTGATACAGGTCGGCCCAGGTATAATAATCCCGGCCAATCCGGCCGGCATTGGAGGCAATGAAGTCCGCGTAGAAAGGTAAAATATACGCGGATGAAAGGAGTATGGCAATTCCTAAGCAAAACCCCAGCCTCAGCCAGAATCTCAGGGCAGTCCGGGCAGAGACATGCCGGTCGGGCAGAATCACGGGCAGAAAATACGGAATCACCAGTGCAAACAAACCTGCCCCGAGAAGTCCGTAATACATCATCTGGGGATGGCCGCTGCAAATCAGGTAATATGTGGCCCCGATAATGAACAGGGGCCCCTGCCATTTTGATGATTTCAGACAATAGGATCCGATGGCTACACAGAGGAACAGATGTCCTGTCCAAGCTTCAAGCGAGGCGCCATAGCGGAACAGATCCAGCATTCGGAGGTTGTAAACCGTCACCGTGGTGAGAACAAACGCCATGAGACTGCCGAGTCTCAGCTTTCGCAGGAATATGAACAATGCTATATGCGCCCCGCCCAGCAAAAGCAGCCGCAAAAACGTGATCCATTCCAGGGCCTTTCCATTCCAATATCCTGGCATGAGCAAGGCAAGGTGAGAAATCGGGTGAAAAATCTGCGCCTGCGTCAGTGCGCTCGCTGTCTGTCCTCCGGCAAAGCCCGGAACATAAAGGGGAAAGGAACCGGTTTCCACAGAGAACATCAGTTCCATCTGATGGTCAATGGAAAAGCGGGGGTAGTCGTTGCCGAGGGTTCGATCAGACACGAAGGGAATCATCCAAAAAAACATCAGAAACGGCAGAATGAAAATAATCACATACCAGACAACCGTTTCCCGGCTAAACCACCTTGATTTCAGATTTTCATTTTTCATTTTCAAGTTTACGTTTCAAGCATCCAACATCAAACATCCAACATCCAACATCCAACATCCAACATC
>JAOZLU010000314.1 GCA_029934695.1 Desulfobacterales bacterium
GCCAGGTACTTATATAGGGCAAAAAATTGTGAAAAAAAATCCGGCTTTTTTTTCTGAATGGGCTGGTTTCTGTTCTGCCGGAAAAAGCCGACCGCTCATTTTTTTTGCCCTGTAAGGCGATTTCTAAAAAAGAACTAAGATGTAGGGTGGGTGAAGCGTAGCGCAACCCACCAGACACTAAGATGTAGGGTGGGTGAAGCGTAGCGCAACCCACCAGACTAAGATGTAGGGTGGGTGAAGCGTAGCGCAACCCACCAGACACCTCCGGATATCACCTGCGTTGCCATGCACAAGGTGGGTTACGCTGCGCTCCACCCACCCTACGTTGCCATAGTGGGAGATTCTGGGAAAACAGCTTTCACAGACCGCTGATGAACACGGATAAACGCGGTAATAAACATACAGACGAAATCATTAAACATATTTGGATTTACAGAGGAGAATACTCGTGAAATCTCGTATCTGGAACATAACAGCGGTTTTAGCCCTTTTTCTGGGTCTTATGATGAATCATCTGCCCGCGGCCCTGGCTACGGAGGTGGGAGGAATTATTGACAGCGATACGGTCTGGACATTGGACAAAAGCCCGTATTTTGCAGGCGGGAATATCTTGGTGAAAGAAGGTGTCACACTGGAGATTGAACCCGGGGTCACGGTACGGTTCAGAACCGCACCGATTCAGCCGCTGGGCTATTATCTCAGGGTTGACGGCACATTGCTTGCACAGGGCAGTGAGGAACACCCGATTCTCTTCACGGCTGAAGACGAGAACTATCCCTGGGGATGCATTGTATTCACAGATTCAAGTACGGACTGGAATGAGGAAAAGTCAGCAGGAAGCGTTCTGAGACATTGTGTCATAGAATATGCAGGCAAAGGCCAGGAGGCTTCCGTTCTGACTGTCTCCGCCTCTCCCCTTATTGCAGACAGCATCATAAGATACGGTGTGGCTCATGGTATCCGGACACTCGGGGGATATCAGAATATTGTAAGCAACCTTGTTCATAATAACAATGCCGCCATACACCTCTCCTGTGACGGGGGGCTGATTGAAAATAATTATCTCATTGACAATCAGCAGGGTATCTACCTGGATTCAAGCCTTTACACAATTGAAATAAAAAATAATACCATCATCAATGCCTCGCCGGAACCTTACGGCGCGTGTATGAGCATACACCTGTATTTTCATTCTGATGAGGAAGCCGAAGCAAATGCGGCTCAGGCAAATGCGGTTATACAGGCCGCGGCCCAGGCAAAGGCCGCGGCAGATGAGGCCGTGGCCCAGGCAACAGCCTCTGGCGATGTTGAAGCTTATGTCGCAGCCATGAGGGCAGCGGATGAAGCTGATGCAAGATTCAATGCAGCGGCTGATGCGGCTGAGATCGCAAACGCGACAGCAATTGCCTTTGCTGAATCCATGACAGCAAAAATACAGATTCAAAACAACCGCATCATAAACCGCTCGGGGAACGCCATCTCAGTCACGGAATACGATCCCAGGGCAAACTACGAGTTCTCTGTGACGAACAATACCATTGAAAACACCGAAGGAAATTTGTCTGTGTTTCTCTACAGTTGGAAACATGAGAACCCGGAACTGCTCGATATGACCGGCAATTGGTGGGGAACCACAGATGACATTGAAATTGACCAGAAGATATACGACGCCAATAATGATTTTTATCTGCCCAAGGTCAATTACCAGCCGATTGCAACGAAAGAAATTCCGAATGCAGGCTCAGACTTGTCATATACGCCTCCGGATGGAGAAGAGCCGGAACAGCCCGGAGTGATAACCGAAGACACCCTGTGGACAGTCGAGGAAAGCCCGTACATCATCACCACAAATATTTTGATAAAAGAAAATGTCACACTGGAAATTGAGCCGGGGGTTACGGTTCAGTTTACAACACCCGGGGAACAACCTGCGGGATATTATATCCGGGTGGACGGCATTCTGAAAGCAGCGGGCACCAAAGAGAAGCCGATTCTTTTCACCGCACAGGATACAGCCTCTCCCTGGGGATGTATTGCATTCACAGATACAAGCACGGGCTGGGATGAGACAGCTTCGGCAGGCTCTGTCCTTGAATACTGCATCATCGAATACGCGGGGGTCACTCAGAAAGGGGAAGATGAGGCATTCGGCGGGGCTGCGATCAAAAATTTCTCAGCCTCACCGCTCATCGCAAATAATACAGTCAGATACAGCGCGGGCATGGGAATTTGGGCATCCGGGGGAAAGCAGAGAATTCTGAGCAACCTTATCCATGACAACACAGTGGGGATTGCCCTGTCCTCCGAAGGAGCTCTGATAGAGAACAATTACATAGCGGATAACGCACAGGGAATCTATCTGGATGAAAACACGGGTAAAATTGAAATAAACAGGAACACCGTGATCAGTAACTCATCAGAGACTCGCGGCGCGTGTCTCAGCATAAATCTGTACCACCATGAAAAAGCCTCGGAGATCGTGGTTTCCCGAAATCATATCACCAGCAGCGGCAATGCCATTGCCATCTCAGCCAAGGACCCCGAAACAAACGACGAATTCCGTTTCACTTACAACATCATTGAGAACACTGGCGGAAATTTCTCCGTCTATCTGTATGACTGGCAGAGCGAAGACCCGGACCCGGTCCCCATGACCGCAAACTGGTGGGGGACAGCAGATACCGGCATCATTGATTCTATGATATACGACGCGGCTGATGATTTTTACCTGCCCCGCGTTGACTATCAGCCCATTGCCACAAAGGAAATCACAGATGCCGGTTCAACTATCTCGTATCAACCTTTGGACGACTACAATGTACCCAAGGTGATAAGCAGGGATACCCGGTGGACCGCAGAGAAAAGCCCGTACCTCATCACCGGGAATCTTCTGGTGAAAGAAAACGTCACGCTGGAGATTGAGCCGGGGGTCACGGTCCGGTTTGAAACGCCGTCTGTCCCGTCGGCAGGGTATTATATCCGGGTGGACGGCGCATTAAAAGCAGTGGGGAGCGAGGAGAAGCCGATTCTTTTTACTGCCAAAGACCCCGCGAGTCCCTGGGGATGCATCGCATTCATGGACACAAGCCTGGACTGGGATGAGACAGCTTCGGCAGGCTCTGTCCTCAAACATTGTATTATTGAATACGCGGGAAACAGCCAGGAGGGCAGTGCGGAAGAATTTGGCGGTGCTGCAATCATAAACTTTTCCGCATCACCGCTGATTGAAAACAATACCATCAGATACAGTGCAGGAGAAGGGATTCGGACATCCGGGGGAAAGCAGCGGATTTTAAGCAATCTTATCCATGACAACACGCTCGGCATTGCCCTCTCATCCCAAGGGGCTGTGGTTGAGAATAATGCGATAACAAATAACGGACAGGGCATCTGGCTGGGCGACAACACGAACCGTATTGAAATAACAGGAAATACAATTATCAGCAGTTCACCGGAAATTTACGGTGCGTGTCTCAGTGTGAATCTGTACCGTCATGAAACACCGTCGAAAATCGTGATTTCCCGGAATCATATCCTCAGCAACAATGGCAACGCCATCGCCGTCGCAACTCACGGACCTGACGCAAACGATGACCTCAGTTTCACTTTCAACACGATTGAGAATGCTGGCGGAAATTTATCCGTCTATCTGCATGATTGGCAGAGTGAAAACCCGGACCCGGTCAGCATGACAGCGAACTGGTGGGGGACAGCAGATACCGGCGAAATTGACCAGATGATACATGACGCTGCGGATGATTCTCTCATTCCCCGCGTCGAGTACCAGCCCATGGCGATAAAGGAAATTTCAGACGTAGGATCAGATTTGTCGTATCCGTCTCCGGACGATGGCGACGCACCTGGAGTGATCAGCCGGAACACCCGATGGACAGTATCGGAAAGCCCGTACCTCATCACCGGGAATATCTTGGTGAAAGAGAATGTCATACTGGAGATTGAGCCGGGGGTGACTGTCCGATTCAAAACGCCGCCTGTCCCGTCTGTGGGATATTATATCCGGGTGAATGGCACATTAAGGGCAGTGGGTGAGGAAGAGAATCCGATCCTTTTTACTGCCGAAACCCCTGCAAATCTCTGGGGATGTATTGCATTCATGGACACAAGTTCGGACTGGCATGAGACCACTTCAGCAGGTTCTGTTCTTAAAAACTGCATTATTGAATACGCGGGAAACAGCCAGACGAGCGGCTTGGAGGAATTCGGCGGAGCTGGGATCAAATGCTTTTCCGCGTCACCGCTCATCGAAAACAACACTGTCAGATACAATGCAGGCATAGGAATTTGGGTGTCTGGGGGGACTCAGAGAATTCTAAGCAATCTTATCCACGACAACCCGCTCGGAATTGTCATTTCAGCCGAAGATGCTTTATTGGAAAACAATTATATGACGAATAACAACCAGGGGATATATCTGGCTCAGATTGCGCGTAAGATTGAGATAAGAAACAATACTATTATCAGCAACTCACCGGAAACTTCGGGTGCGTGTTTCAGCATAAATCTGTATCGTCATGAGGAACCTTCGGAAATCGTGATTTCCGGAAATCATATCGCAAATCGTATCGGCAACGCCATTGCCGTGGCATCACATGATCCCAATGCCAACGATGAACTCCGTCTCACTTCCAATACGATTGAGAATACCGGCGGAAATTTAGCTGTCTATCTGCATGACTGGCAGGGGGACACCACTGAATCGCTCAACATGACGGCAAACTGGTGGGGAACAATGGACATCTCCGAAATTGACCGGATGATCTATGACGCGAACAATGATTTTAATCTGCCCCAAGTCAAATACCAGCCCATTGCCGTAAAGGCCATCTCAGGGGCCGGATCAGACATCGTGTATTCGCCTTCCTCTGATGAACCGGACGATCATCAGCCCGGAGTGATCAGTGAGGACACGATATGGGCACCGCACCCGGACGGAAGCCCGCATATAATCACCGGGAATATTCTGGTAAAGAAAAACGTCACATTGAAGATTGAGCCCGGGGTGACTGTGGCATTCAGGCCGGCACCTGTGGAATCTCTGGGATATTATATCCGTGTTGACGGCACATTAAACGCACAGGGCACCGAAGTTTATCCGATTATTTTCACCTCTGAAGACCCTGCCGGGGCCTGGGGATGTATCGCATTCACGGATTCCAGTGCTGCCTGGGATGAAACGACTTTGACAGGGTGTGTTCTCAGCCATTGCATTATTGAATATGCGGGCAACAGTCAGGAAGGCGGCCAGCAGGAATTCGGCGGGGCTGCGATTAAATCTTTCTCCGCATCGCCGTTAATTGAGAACAGCCTTATAAGATATGCAGCTGGCGAGGGGATATGGGCCTCCGGCGGATATCCGCGCATTTTGGGCAACCGTATTCATGATACCAGCCGGGCAATGATGCTCTCACCGGAAAACGCGCTGATAGAGAATAATTATCTCATCAGTAACGGGCAGGGGGTCTATCTGAATTCAGGCGCGGGCAGGATTGAAATAATAAACAACAGCATTCTCAATATCGGGGAAGAGAGCGGCGTTATCCGCTCCTCTGCCGTGGTTTACGGGGGCTGCATGAGCATCAGCCTGTATCGCCATGACGGAGATCCGGAGATAGATATCCACGGAAATCATATCATCAGCAGTGCGGGGAACGCAGTTGCCATCACATCGCATGATCCTGATGCAAACGCCGAGCTTCGTCTGACATCCAATAATATTGAGAATTCCGGGGGGAATTTATCGGTTTATCTGCATGACTGGCAACAGGAGAAACCGGGGCCGCTCAATATGACGGACAACTGGTGGGGAACAGTGGATGTAAGCGAGATTGACCAATGGATATATGATTCTGAGAATGATTTTTATCTGCCTGAGACAGCGTATCAGCCCATTGCATTTGAACAGATTCCGGGTGCATGGTCAGTTCTGACATATCCTCCCCTGGCCTATGCGGGACCGGATCAGGAGGTTGACGGAGATGTTGTGGTGATTTTGGATGGCTCGTATTCTTTTGATCCTGACGATGTCATGTCCTATCAATGGACCCAGACTGGCGGACGTTCGGTTACGCTGTCTGACACAGACGCTGTCAAGGCGACGTTTGTCTCCCCTTCTGTGAGTGAGGATGATGCGATTCTGATATTTCAGCTCACAGTGAAAGACGAACTCGGGTTTTGGAATAGCGATGAGGTGAGCATAACGATCAACGAGAGTCTTGGCGTACAGATGGAGCGGGACAAGGGGCAATGCTTTATTTCAGGCGCTGTCTCGAATTTGCCTGATATTGGGTACAGATTCATTCTGGTTATCTTGCTCCTGCTGATTTGTGCTGCCTTCAACTGTCAAGTAAACAGAGAGGAACAATCTGCTATGATACCCAAAAGAATGGATGAATATCTCCGGGATCACCTGCCGGAGCCCGCTATTCAGAATCGCATGAAACAGGATGGAGGCTTATGCTTTCTCGAATTTGGCTATACAGATGAGCATCTTCTGTCACGCTTGGAAATTACCTGCGACAAGCAAACCATCGCCATTGAAAACGGACTGGACGGAGCAGTCTCCAAGCCTGCCGACATGAGCGGCAACCGCATTGATGAGTTTGGTGCTGCAATGGGCAAAAAACTGTGAGAAGCGCATTATGCCTTGCCGGATAAAATGCCGCACTACCTTCGGGGTGTGCTGAATCCACGTCACAGACATGATATCAACCCTTAATTCGTTTTGTAAAGTAACAAGGAGGAATATTGCTATGAAAAAGATTCATTCCATTTTGATTGTGTTAGGAGCGGTTTTGCTTTTTGTGTCTCTGTCAGAGGCTTCTTACATGATCCGCCTGCAATGGGTCCCCCAGACCCAATTTGCAGGGTATTACATGGCCGCAGAAAAGGGCTTCTATCAGGAAGTCGGGATTGACGCGGATGTCAGGCCGGCTGATCCGAAATTTAAAGGGCTTCTGGGTCTTCTTTTCAAAAAAAATGATTTTGAGACAGCCTGGCTCGCGTCAGGGCTTATCATGCGCTCAAATCATCCCAGGAAGCTTGTGCTGATTGCCCAGTTTTTTCAGAAGCCGGCACTTATGCTGGTGGCAAAGAAATCAAGCGGAATTAAGTCTGTAAGAGACTTCCGCGGACGTACGCTCGGGGTCTGGGACGGTGTTTTCAGTATTCTTCCGAGAGCGCTGATCAAAAAACATACGGTCCACCGCGTAAACATCGTCTCCCAGGGATTCACGGTCGAGCCTTTTGTGAAAGGGGACATTGATATCGCCTCGGCCATGCGTTATAATGAGTATAAACAGATATTGGATGCCGGTATTAAAGAGGATGAACTGACTGTGTTTGATTTCTCAAAACTCGGCATGAATCTGCCGGAAGACGGGCTGTATGTCCGGGAGAAATTTGCGGAAAAGCATCCGGATGTATGCCGAAAAGTTGTTGAAGCGACTTTAAAAGGATGGAAGTACGCTCTTGAACATAAAGATGAGACCGTGGCCCATATCACAAAGATCGTCAATCAGACCGAATTCAGGACAACGACCGGGAAACAGCGATGGATGCTTGATGTGGTGGGAAACCTGATTGATCTGAACACTACTGTTCTGAAAAAAGCGGATTTTGACCGCACTGCCAATATGCTGAAATCGCTGAAAATGATCAGGGAACGCCCTGCATACAGCGTGTTTTTCAGGGATGTGATGAAATAATCGGGCAAAATTTTTCCTGATTCTGATCCTGGGCAGTTTATGCAACCCCTTCTGTATAGCAGGAGACACAGCCGACTCCATTAATGCACTGAAATCAATTCTGAGGATTTTTGCAAAAACTTGGCCGCGAGCGCGGACAGAAAAAAGAAGGATATTATAAAATGAGAAAATTTTCATCTTATGGCCCCGTGGACAAGGATATGAACTTCTATGTGCCGAGAACCGAACGGGTTGACAATGCCTGTCACCAGCTTGTGGGAGAGAATCCCGAAAAGGGCGGGCATTATATCACGATCTGGGCTCCCCGCCAGTGCGGCAAATCCTGGGTCA
>JAOZLU010000315.1 GCA_029934695.1 Desulfobacterales bacterium
GGCATCGTCACGGTCATCCCGCAATCCCGCCCATCACGGCGGGCAGCCCGACAGCGGTTATGCGATGCAGCAGGGAAGAGCTTTGTACGGTCATGCCTTCACGGATATGGACGGAGACGGAGTATGCGACTACGGACAGAACGGCAGCGGCACCTGGCACGGTCCCGGTTTCACAGACGGGGACCAGGACGGCGTGTGCGACTACTGGGATGCCGACTCTCCGCTGTATAACCACCATCAGGGCATGTATTTTCAGGATCAGAATCTGAACATGATAAACGATTACTCCGAAAGTCAGTGGCATGACGGGTATGGCCACAGCTTTACGGACACGGACGGAGACGGAGTGTGTGATTATGCCCAGAACGGCACCGACACATGTTGGCACGGCCCCGGATTTACAGACGGAGACAGCAACGGCGTATGCGACCACTGGGATGTCGGGGGTTGGGGGCACGGCAGCCATCATTATCGTCCCTGACAGATTTTAAAGGAGTGAGTCAGGGTTGAGGACAGCGACCAGTCCCTCGCCGAAATTGCCAGACTGAACAACATGTCACCCCAGCAGGTGTATCTCACCATGAAACCATGTGTAAGATCGGATGTCTAATGCTGGTTTTGGCTATGATGAGTGTTCCTGTATGGAGTTCCGATGGAGCGAACACGGATACCGATGATCTTGTGATCCTTGCAGGCGGTCATGGACACGGTGACAGAGGTTCCGGCGACAACGGCGGTGTGTGTCTCTGGGAAAATTCTTAATTCCAAGCAATTAACTGAAAAAACAATTTTTAAAAGGAGATTTTAAAATGAAGTGTCTGAAAGGAATAATGGCAGCAGTACTGGTTGTGGCAATAAGTCTGACAGCAGGACAGGCTTTGGCATGGCGGGGGCATCATGGCGGAGGAAACAGAGGATATGGCTGTTCCGGTTATTACAGCAATATAAGCGACGAGGAACTGAATGCTATAAATGCGGAACGTGATGCTTTTTACACGGGGACTGAGGAACTCAGGCAGAGCATATATGAAAAGCGAACTGAACTGAGGGATGAGTTTGCCCTGACCGATCTTGATGTCGAAAAGATAAGAGCTCTGCAGACTGAGATTTCAGATCTTGATTCCCAGTTTGGTCAGCAACGGGTTGAACATATGATAAGGATGCACCAGATTTCTCCTGACTTCGGTATCGGGTACGGCATGGGCGGCTATCGCGGCATGGACGGCATGGGCGGCTATCGCGGCATGGGCGGCTATCGCGGCTGGTAGGACAAATTATCTGTGGCCGAACGGGTAATTTGTAAAGATTCAGTGTTCTGTTGATTTCGTGGCTGAAATATCCTGCCGCGATAGTACCAAAGCACTTCCATTGCAAAAAAAAAATCGTACAGTCTGACGAGGTTTAAAATCTCGTCAGACATTTTCCACTGTCTGGCGGAGTTTGAAACCTCGCCTGACATTTTTTTTGATTGAAAGGAGTTTCTTAACCACAAAATCCTTTAGCTCCTACGTCAGCTTAGGATTATTCCAGTGCCGTTCTTTATCCCGTATGGTCTTTTTTTCAAGATTCCTCTCAATGGCCTCTGTCAGATCAATGCCTGTCTGATTCGCAATACAGACAACCACAAAAAGCACGTCCGCCAATTCGTCCGCCAGATCATACTGCTCGTCGGATTTTTTAAAGCTCTGGTCACCATAAACCCTTGTCATGATTCTTGCGACTTCACCGACTTCTTCCATGAGTATGCCCAAATTTGTCAGTTCCGAAAAGTATCTTACCCCGATAGTCTGAATCCAGTTGTCAATTATTTTCTGGCATTCTCTGATCGTTAATTCATCCATATTATATTTCTCCAAATGTCCTGAATTTCCCTTTATATATAGGAATTTATGCAGCTTCTTTTTTTTCAAAGTTCACGGAAACAATCTTGGAAATGCCTTTCTTCTCCATGGTCACTCCGAACAGGGTGTCGGCAAATTCCATGCTGTTTTTCTTATGGGTGATCATAATGATCTGAGATTTTTCTCCGATGATTTTCAGCAGTTCATTAAAACGGAACACGTTGGCCTCGTCAAGAGGTGCATCAATTTCGTCCATGATACAGAAAGATGTCGGCTTGATCAGAAATATGGAGAAGATAAAGGCAATCGCGGAGAGGGCCTTTTCCCCCCCGGAAAGAAGACTCAGCCGGGTCAGCTTCTTCCCCGGGGGATGGACCATAAACTCAACGCCTGTTTCAAGAGGCTGATTCGGATCCGTGAGGACGAGTTTTGCAGAGCCGCCGTCAAAAAGGCGGGGAAACACCTCACTCAGTTTTTCATTCACCAGATCAAAAGTCTTGAGAAATTTTTCCTGAGTGATTTTATTGATCTTCCGGATGACTTTTTGAAGATCATCAATGGCTTTCAGCAGGTCATCCCGCTGTTCACAGAGAAAGTCAAAACGCTCTTTGAACTGCCCGTACTCCTCTATGGCCCCGAGATTGACATCTCCGATATTGGAAAGCTTCTTTCTGCACTCGGACAGTTCCGCCTCCATTTTATCCACGGCCATCTGCGGTTTCTCTTTGCCGACAAGTTCCAGTCTGAACTGGCTCAGAGGCGAATGATAGCGTTCTTCTGTCTGATTCGCAATATTTTCCCGTTTTATCTTGCGCTGGGATTGCTCAAGCTCAAGAACCCGGATATTCTCCAATGTTTCTTCCCGTTTACTTTTTATATCAGATGCAGAAGCGTCGCTTTCTCTCAGGGTGGCATCAAGGGCCTCATAATCCGCCTCATTGCCTTCAAGCGACGTGTTAAGGGTTTCCATGGTTTCATACATGCCGGAAAGGTTTTGGTCGTATTCCGCCATTTTTCCCCTTGAGGTGTCCTGCTTCTGCGCTTTCAGCAGGATATCCCGGGAGAGCTGCTCAAGTCTGACTACGCCGTCTTCCCGGAACTGATTGAGTCGCCGCAGAGAATTGGTGCTGTTTTCCAGGCGGGCATTGAGAGAGGTCAGTTCAAGCTTGAGGTCCATGATTCTCTGATTGTATGCCTCTGTTTCCGCTGATACGGAACTGATATTCTCCGATGTTTCCGCAACCTTTTCCTGCGCGGCTTTGATCTCGCTTTCGACTTCGGCCAAAACTTTGTTATATTTCTCCAACTCCTCATCAATCCCGCTGTCCTCATCCAAAAGCTGATCCTGCTCCAGACGGATCACCTCAAGATGACGCCGGGCATGTTTCAGTTCTTCTGTCACTTTGTAGAACGCCCTTTCCGCCTGGGTTTCATCTTGAACCGCTCTGGTCTTCTGCTCAATCCCTTTTTGCAGATCCGTTTCACCTGCCCGAACCTCGGCTTCCAGTTCCTTCTGACGCTGGCGTCCCGATTCCAGCGTTTCATCCATGCCTGCGAGCTGTTCCTCCAGTTCCCTTATTTCATGTTTTTTCCCAAGAATACCTGACAAATTTTCCTTGCTGCCGCCGATCATAATTCCCTGATGGGAAATCACATCCCCGTCTCTTGTGACAAAGGTTCGGAATGAGCCATTGTTATTCAGCACGTTTACGGCCTGTTCCATATTTTCAGCAACAAACACATGTCCCAGAAGGGCTTCCGCAATCTTCTCAAAACCGGACTTCATGGAAACATGATTCAAAAGCCGCTCCAGGTTTTCAGTTTCCGGTTGTAAGTTTCCGGTTGCGAAAACCGGCTTGACATAAGAAACTGGGATAAATCCGCCGCGCCCCGCGCCCCGGGTTTGAAGATAGGCGATGGCACCCCTGCCTGCTTTCTGATCTTTTACGAGGATATATTGCAGTGCCTCTCCCAAAACGGTTTCCACCGCGGTCTCAAAGGCAGGCTCCGGATCAATGATATCCGCCATCAGAGCGATAACGGATTCACGGTTGAAGGCTGGTGCCTGATGGTCAGAAGACGCTTCGCTCTCAGATTCACTTTCCTCAATGGTCATAATGGCTTTGACGCCGTCTTTGTACCAGTCAAAATTATCCTCCATCTTCTTTAATGCGGAATACTTTGATTTGGCTTTGTTCCGGTCAAATTCCAGGGACTGCACCTGCTTTACCTGCTCTCCGAGGGATCTGCTTTTTTCGTCAAGATGGGTCCGTATTCTCCCGATATCCACGCTTAATTCCTCGATCTCCTGCCTGCACAGTTCCAACTCTTCCCTTGCCCGGGTTTCTCCGGCCTCGCACACTTTGAGATTCCGGCTTGCCACCGCCTCTTCTTCGTCTGTCCGCTTTAATCGTCGTTTAAGGCTTTCCTTGTTGTTTGAAGCGTTTTGACAGATGGTTCTGTATTTGGCTTCCTGGGCTGTCAGGTTCATGAGATTTGTTTTGCAGGTATCAAGCTCCAAATTTAAATGGGCCAGCCGCTCCCTGATATTTTGCGAATCCTGATTTTCTTTTTCAAGGGTCGATTTTACCTGCTCTATCTTCTCCTTCAGACTGAGCGTCTCCGCCTCAGCTTGGGCCGCTTCGGATGTCATCTTCTCATTCTTTTCCTCAAGCTCCTTATGTGCATTTTTAAGCTCGCCTGTTTCCGAGGCGAGTCTTTCCACCTCTTTGCGAAGATGGGCGATATCATTTTCCAGTCTGTCAATATTGCGTTGGACTTTGAATCTGTCCGCCTTTTGCACTGAAATTTCCTGGTTTTTCTGCAAGCGATTCAGCTTGATATCCTCAACCGCGGCATCCAGCTGTTTTATTTTTGATATATGCTGAATATCCACATCTTTAAGCTCTTTTAACAACTGTGCGGTCTGTTCGATCTGATGTGTGTAATCATCATAGTAATGAAGCGCTAGAAGAACATCCAGTTCTTTGATGCGCTCCTGGTACTCCTTGAACTTTTCCGCCTTTTTTGCCTGGCGTTTCACGCTGTTCATCTGCCGCTCCACTTCGGCAGTAATGTCTTTCACCCGCAAAAGATTCTGTTCTGTGGCTTTGATTTTGCGGAGCGTCTCATTCTTGCGATGCTTATATCTCGTAATCCCCGCGGCCTCCTCAATGAAAAACCGCCGTTCATCAGGGCCGGCATCTGTGATTGCGCCGATGTTCCCCTGCTGAATCACTGCGTAGGATTTCGCACCCATGCCGCTTCCCAGGAATATATTCGTGATATCTTTGAGCCGGCAGGGCTGTTTGTTGATGAGATATGCACTTTCTCCGGACCTGTAAAGCCGGCGGGTGATCATAATCTCGCTGAAGTCTTTTAATTCCTCCGGCCCAGTACCGTCATCATTTGCAAGAATCAGGGAAACCTCTGCCATGTTCATGGGAGGTTTTCCGCTTGTGCCTGCAAATATGATATCTTCCATGGATTTCCCCCGGAGCTGCTTCACGCTCTGCTCTCCCATGGCCCATCTCAGGGCATCAACGATATTGCTTTTGCCGCAGCCATTAGGCCCGACAATTCCGGAGATACCGGAGGGAAATTCAATAGAGGATTTCTCAACAAAGGATTTAAATCCGGTGATCTCCATTTTCTTCAGTTTCATGTGCGAAAAAATTCCTGGAAGTTTTAGGTTTTAGGTTTTAGGTTTCCAGAGTGCAAAGCTTGTTTTGCGAGTCCGTGAATCTCAAAATTACGACTTGCAAAGCAGGATTTGCACTCAGGCCAATTTCCTCACTGAAGAATATCCAGTTTACGTTCCAAGTTCCCGGTTCCCAGCTTTACCCCCGCCAATATTCATACCTGCTATATCTGTCATCCATGACAGTTATTTTTCTCTGATAATCGTTGCCATTGATAAAATCGGAATATACCTCAATATTCTGATCGGAAACATGGAAAAAATTGACATACAGCCTGCCACTCATGTCAAACCATACCTTTACAAAAACCGCCGGATTCTCCATGCCGCCCCCTTCCACATCCGAGGTTTCCGCGTAAAAATGTCCCCAGGCCACCTGATCACCGCGGGGGGTAATGGCTTCACCGCCGAGGCACCAGACTGCATTGACAGGTCCCCGCTCCTCGGTATGGATGACGGCTCCCAGTTGGAGATCATTAATGGCGGAGAGTTCGCAGCAGGGCATTGCATCCGGCGATGCGAATTTGGGAATCAGCATTCCACTTTCTCTCTTCTCGTCATTGGAAGAACTCTCCCCTCCTTCAAAGTTGTGCCTGATATGGCGGTATTCCATGGCGGAGATATCCTGAAGGTCAGCTTTGCCGTCATAAGGATAATCGGAAAACACTTCTATATCCGGCACCGATGCATGGAAGAAGTTCACCTCCACCCTGGCATTCGGATGAACCCATATTTTAACGAAAAGATCAGGGTTGTTTTCATTGCCCCAATAGACATCATTCGGGTTTGCGTAAAAATATCCCCATATTATGCGGGTATCTCCCGGGGTGATCCCCTCTCCGCCTTTCCGCCATACTGTTTCCACAGGGCCTCTTTCCTGCGTGTAAACAATTGATTTGATCCATAAATTCTTAATGACCATGACACCGCTGAGGGGAGGCTTTTTGGCGGTGATAATTTTTACTTTCCGGGTCCAGTTCAGGAGCTGAAAACGGATCAGCGGAAATACATTCGGGTGCGCCGCGAGCCGCCAAGCTCCGGAACGCAGCAGCCAGCTGGAGATTTTTCCCCTCAGTCCTTCCACTTTATCCGTTTCATCAAGTGATTCGGGAGCATAATGAATGTTGCGGTATAATCCCGCGCCCGGCTTTACGATAAGCAGAGGCCCTTCACGTCGCGTATCCCACTTGGGGTGAATCAGTTCCAGGTTCAGGCCGGCCTTGCGAAATATTTTTCGATAATAACCGGCTGTGAAAGACTGCTCGTTAATCCCGTACTCAACATTCATGGGAGTATCTTCATGAATATTCGCAATTTTTTTCTTGCTGAAATAGGGCGGGTGAAATGCTTCATGGATGGCAAAAAACATTCCCCCGGGTTTCAGTGTCCGGGAAATTTCCCTGACAGCTTTGGGAACATCAAAAAAATGATGGAGTACTGAACAGCAGAAAATGCAGTCAAAAGTGCCGTCTTTAAAGGGCAGGGATTCACCATCTCCCATAAATCGGGGGAACTGGATCGCCAGTCTGTCCAAGATAATCTGGGCCTTGATCATACGGGCCGGATCATAATCCAGAGCCGCAGCCTCGGAGCCGGCTTCGGTAAAATGACGGGTGGCCCAGCACTCCGCGGCCCCCAGTTCCAGGACCCTTTTTCCCTGCCACGGTTTTCCATATTGCAGGATAATTTCCAGATAGCCGGCTGCCTCTTCATAATAAGGATGCGGATAGTATGGCAGTTGCAGAAAAAGTTCCGGTGGCGGATCCCATCCGTCTTTCTTTTCATCTTCAAATCGCTGTGTCCAGCCCTGTTTCTCTTTTTCCTTGCCTTCAAAATTGAAAATAGCCGCGGGCAGGAAATTCCAGATTCCTTGTGAACGCTCATAAGTTCTGTTACAATGAGTGCAGAAAATGTCTTCCCCGTCAGCGTTGAGTGCAGATGTCTGACAATCAGGACATTGCAGCGCGTCAAGCCATGTGGTAAGTTCGTTCATATTTTTATCGCCTTCTGTTGGTTGTATGCATTCTGTCCCGGCTCTGGGCCTTGGGAACCGGAGCTGATGAGCCAGTATTATTCTTTTTGGATCACTGATACCGCAAAATTTACCTGAAATCAATTTGAAAAAAATACGTTTTCATATTTGTATAAGCATTCTTTATTTGGCAGTTCACATTTTTTGGGTTCGGCCACAACTTTTTGTCCTGTACACAGGAAAGGATAAATAAGAAAAGGACTTCTTATCTGTAGCTTTGTCCAATATGCTTATGCAAAAATCATGCCTATAAAAACAGAATTGGAAAATTATGACGTGGCTGATGTACGGTTATCGTCTGATTCATTTAATATTCAGATAATTATCGGATGCACATATTTAAATTATGCATGAATTTGAAAAAAGTGTTGCAACCTGTAATAAAGCGTGATAAAAATTTTTTTTACATTTATCATAAGTAATAATAGAGGTTAGACCTTTTGAAAAAATTATGTGTAATTTTA
>JAOZLU010000316.1:0-3989 GCA_029934695.1 Desulfobacterales bacterium
AACATCCAACATCCAACATCCAACATCCAACATCAAGCATCCAACATCAAACCTTTATATATGATACGGGCATCGCCTTCAAGACAAATATTGTAAAACTGACCTTTTTTTTCTTTATAGTGGATTGTCAGCTCCCCTCCGCTCTTTGTAATGACTGTGACCGGGGATTTTGTTCCAAATTTGTGGGCCATAATAAGCGCGCCGGCAACGCATCCTGTGCCGCACGCGAGGGTTTCATCTTCAACGCCCCGCTCATACGTCCGGTTTGAAATCACGCCGTCTTTTTGGCTGCTGACAAAATTCACATTGGTTCCGGCAGGCGCAAATTCTTTATGAAAACGGATTTCCCTGCCCAGTTGAACCACTTCAATTTCATTGATGTCCGGCACTTCTGCAACCAGATGGGGAACACCGGTATTTATGCTGCTGACCATCAGCGGTCCCTTTTCAAGTTCAATGACATAATCTGTTTTCAAATCCGCGGGGTCCGTCATTTTTATTTTTACCTGATCATCAATGACTTGGGCGGAAATAATTCCCACGTCCGTCTCAAAGGACATTTCAGAATCGGCAATTCCGTTTATCAAGGCAAACCGGGCAGCACATCGGGCACCGTTCCCGCACATTTCAGCCCTGCCTCCGTCAGCATTGAAAAAATGCCATTTGAAATCAACTTTGTCAGAATCTTCCACAAGAATCAGACCATCTGCGCCAACAGACATTTTTCTGCGGCACACCTTTGCAACAAACTCTGACACATCGGTTTCATCAACAATCCGGTTCCTGTTGTCAATGATAATAAAATCATTGCCGCTGCCGCTCAGTTTATAAAATTCAATAGGTGACATCAATGTGCTGGACTCCGAAGTTGAAAGTGGAAAAGTTGAAAGTTGAAAGTGAGCAAAGCTTTGAATTATCCACGGTTAAAGATTGTATCCGAGGCGGTACCGGGTCACCTTTTTTCCCGCACCCGGAAGGGAACAGGGTGAAAATGATCAGCATCACAAATAAAATCAAGTATTTGCTGAGATGTTTAAGAATCTTCCCCATTCAAAAGCCTTTCCGCCGCTGTTATGGCAGCCATCACATTTTCCGTGGCTGTCCCGCCAAAGGATTTCCTTCGGCTGATCATCTGCTCTGTGGTTAAAAAACTGAAAATATCATTTTCAATAAGAGATGAAAAGGATTTTAATTCTTCCAAACTGAGATCATGAAGCTCCTTTTTTTCATTCAGCGCATAACTGACCGCTTTCCCCGCGCAACTGTGGGCTTCACGGAACGGCATGCCTTTGACCGCAAGATAATCAGCCATGTCTGTCGCGTTCAGAAATCCCGAAGATGTGGCCCGGCCCATAATATCTTTGTTTATTTTCATATTCGGAAGCATGTTTGTATAAATTTCAATACATGCCTTCAACGTGTCCACCGTGTCAAACAGGGGCTTTTTGTCTTCCTGCATATCGCGGTTATAGGCAAGGGGCAGGGACTTCATCAGGGTGAAAAGGGCAATCATGTTTCCAAAAACAGTGCCGGTTTTCCCGCGGACCAGTTCCGGGACATCGGGATTTTTCTTCTGGGGCATGATGCTGCTTCCGGTGGAAAACGCATCTGAAAGCTCAATGAAACCGAATTCAGACGATGACCACAGGATCAGTTCTTCGGATATACGGCTGAAATGCACCATGCAAAGACTTGCCGATGACAGAAATTCGATGATAAAATCCCTGTCTGAAACCGAATCAATGCTGTTTGCCGACACTTTTGGGAAATCAAGACATTTTGCCGTATAATGTCTGTCAATGGGATAGGTCGTTCCTGCAAGGGCCGCAGCACCCAGAGGCATGACATTGATGCGTTTCAGGGCATCCCGGAACCTGTCCGAATCCCTTGAAAACATTTCATAATACGCCATGAGATGATGGGACAGCAACACCGGCTGTGCCCGCTGCAAATGAGTATATCCCGGCAGAACCGTATCAATATGCGCCTTTGAAATATCAACGAACACCTGCCTCAGCTCTGCCAGAAGCGTGATGATGTTCAGGGTTTCTGCCCGCAGATACATCCGCACATCCAGAGCCACCTGGTCATTCCGGCTTCTTGCAGTGTGGAGCTTTCGGGCTGCGGCTCCCACCTCTTCCACAAGCCTGGCTTCGATGTTCATGTGGACATCCTCCAGGCTGTCATCAAATTGGAAATTCCCCTGCGCTATGTCCTGTTTTATTTTATCCAGCCCCCGGATCAACGATGACGCTTCCGCCTCCGTGATAATCCCGGTCTTTGCAAGCATTTTACAGTGAGCGACACTGCCCTCAATATCGTAAGCGTAAAGTCGCCCGTCAACATTAATTGATGAAGTGAAGGCTTCCACCAGTTTGTCGGTCTTTTCGGAAAATCTTCCATTCCACGGTTTTTCTGACATAATAGTAGGTCTTAGGTTTCAGATTTTGGGTTTTGGGTTTTAGGTTTTAGGTTTTGGGTTATTCAATAAACTTAAAACTTAAAACCTAAAACCTAAAACCCTCTTTATTACGCAGCCCTCAGACGATTCACACGTCTTGATTTCCGGGCGATCTTCCGGCGCACTTTTCTTCGTAGCCGTTCTTTTTTGGTCAATTTTTTTTCTGGCACGGATACCTCCTTATAACTATTTGAATTTATTGAAAAATTATGATTACAATATCTTTTTGAAAAAACTTTGCTGTCTATCTGTTCATCATCTTCTGAATCCTCAGTCTGAGGGCATTCAGCCGGATAAATCCTTCAGCGTCTTTCTGGCTGAACACATTGTCATCCTCAAAGGTTGCAAAACCCTCATGGTAAAGCGACTGATCTGATTTACGCCCGAGAACGCGACAGCTTCCTTTGTAAAGTTCAAGGCGCACTGTCCCGGAAACATTTTCCTGAGTCTGGTCAATCATGTCCTGCAAAAGTTTCATTTCAGGCGAAAACCAGAAACCATAATACACAATTTCAGCATATTTGGGTATCAGTGAATCCCTAAGATGCATGACCTCACGATCCATGGTCACAGATTCCATTGCAATATGAGCAGTTCTCAGGATCGTGCCTCCCGGGGTTTCATAAACGCCGCGGGATTTCATGCCGACAAACCGGTTTTCAACAATATCCGCCCTGCCGATACCATGACGTCCGCCCAGCATGTTCAGTATGTTAAAAAGGTTGGCCGGGGACAGGCTTCTGTCATTTATTGCCACAGGATCGCCCTGCTTAAATGTGATTTCAATGATTTCAGGTTTGTCCGGTGCTTCATAAGGAGACGCGGTCAGGGTAAACATATCCTCAGGCGGTTCATTCCACGGATTTTCAAGCACTCCGCCTTCATAACTGATATGAAGCAGATTCCGATCCGTACTGTAAGGTTTTGCATGCGTTGTGGGCACGGCGATGCCATGATCTTCGGCAAATTTCATCAGGGCTGTGCGGGAATTAAGGTCCCATTCACGCCATGGGGCAACAATTTTGATGTCAGGATTCAGGGCAAGATAGCTGAGTTCAAAGCGTACCTGGTCATTCCCCTTTCCGGTTGCGCCATGACTGACCGTATCTGCATCCTCAATCCGCGCAATCTCTATCTGACGCTTTGCAATAAGGGGTCGGGCAAGAGATGTTCCCAAAAGATACTGGCCCTCATAGATCGCATTGGCACGAAATGCCGGGAAAACATAATCCCTTACAAATATTTCTCTCAGGTCGTCAATATAAACCTTTTCCGCACCGGTCTTCAACGCGTTGTCTTCTACGGAGTCCAGTTCTTCCCCCTGGCCAATGTCAGCCGAAAATGTGATAACTTCACAATCGTAAGTCTCAATGAGCCATTTTAAAATCACTGACGTATCCAGTCCCCCTGAATAGGCCAGCACCACCTTTTCTGTTTTATCAGACATAATATCCTCAGATGTTTGATGTTTGATGTTCGATGAGTAAACAGTTGTTCAGGGCAAGTTAAAGAGTTCCTTCAGGAACTG
>JAOZLU010000316.1:4089-8022 GCA_029934695.1 Desulfobacterales bacterium
TGCCTTATTTTTCCCCGAAGGTTTTTTAATATCCTGTTTGTCTTTTGATGTCAGGTCGTTAATATCCACATCGTTAATGAAAGTTTCGGCTGTTTCACAAAGTCTGGGGTAAATATTTTTTGCACATTTCAGAAGGACAGTCTCAAGTGTGCCTTCATTCATATTGTCAGGAAAGACAAAAATCCCTCTGTTTGGCTTTCCCGTCAGAATCTCACCGGGATTGCCGGGCCATTCAACAAGTTCTGCCAAATTTTTTTCAAGCTCTTTTTTCAGCGAATCAAATCGTTTTTTTGCAACAGCTTCTCCATAATCAGCGTCAATGATGATTCCAATTCCCACAACATCTTCGGCCAAGTCCGTCTTTGATAATGTTACTGTCAAAGTCCTGATTATACGAGAATCCCCAATGGCACTGTGTAATGCTATGGAAAAATTATCGTTCTGGAAAAATGCCGGTACCGGCATCCGTTTTCTCAGATCACCATCTGGGGGAAATGTTTTTGGAATGATCAGATTCCAGTAAGAATCCAACTCGTCATTTTTAACAATTCGCTTCAGCTTATGAACTTTTTTTAACAGACACCCGACAAATTCGATATCGTGAGGCCCTTCAACAACAAGATAACCATAATTCATAATTATCCCCTTACGTCCTGGCCGAATTCATACCTGATATCTTTAAGTATTTTTCCCGATATTTTTTTGCAGGATATCTGGTCCCCTTTTGACCCGAATTTGAACAAACTGAGATCGTCAGGTGCAGAAAAATTGCCTGCCAAAACAGCGTCAATACATTCAAGGCTGTGAGTCGTCGCAAAAATTTGCACATCCAGTTCTTTTGCAGCAGACAGGACAAAATCTGACAGACTTTTTAAAGCGTTTGAATCAATGGAGCTTTCCAATTCATCAATTAAAAATACCCCTCCCTCGCATGAAGCCATTGTCACAGCAATCAGATACATTTTTCGTATGCCGTCGCCGAAGTTGCTGAGAGGCATTTTCCCCAGCTTTTTATGGGTTACAAAAAGCTGGGGGGCCCCGCCTGTCAGCAAAATAGATATATTCTCGATATCCGGATCAATCTTCTGCATGAGTGCCAGACACTTCCGGTCATAATTTTTCTTCACGGATTTGTCATATTCCTGTATTCCTGAATCGGGTTTTTTGTGAAGCCAGGGTTCTGAAAGAGCGGCTGTGATATCCGGGTTAATTTTGGGCGGAACAATTTGAAAGTGGTCTTTAGTGATGAAATCATAGTGGTCTGTCATTTCATCCTGCTTATCGGACTGAAAAGAAAAAAATATTGTTCCGATCCTGATTCCTTTGCTTTCATTGCGTTGCTCCGGTCGGGAGAAGTTGGGAAAAGATGTTGTGTCTGGTAAAAATACGCTCGCCATATTTTCTCCCCCTCTTTCGTAATCTGCAATGGAAAGACCTGTTTTTCTTTTTACATTTTTCCATCTTCCTTCTATTTCAATTTTATGAGTATTCTGCCCTTTTGTTTTCGCAAAAAGCCATCCCAACTGCTCAAAGATATAATGCGGGCTGAGTTGAATTCCGCCATTTCTTAAGCTCAACGTACTCAGCACTGCTTGAAAATTTAATGGGGAACAATGCAGATACAACGATTCCAAAAAACTGGTCTTTCCACTGTTGTTGGGGCCGACAATCAGATTATATTTATCAGCCCCTTTCAGATGAAGGCCATCAAGTCCTCTGAGTCCGCTAATCTTAATTTCATCCAGCATATCAATCCATCCCCCGAGTAAACGCCCTCATTTCGTACTTTACAAGCTCCTGCCACAAAAAAGCGGGTTTCTTTTTTTGTTCTGTGCTCACAAAATTTCATCCAGGCACACCACCAGAGAGTCTATTTCCTCTTTTTCAATAATAAGCGGCGGGATGAAGCGCAGGATATCCTCTTGTATGCAGTTTATCAGAAAACCTTTTTTCATACACGCTGTAACAAATGATGCCCCATTTGTTTTCAGCTTCATGCCCAACAGCAGGCCAATCCCGCGGACATCCTCGACAATATCGTGCCTGCTTTTCAGCCACAGGAGCTTTTCCTTAAAATATTCACCCATTTCCTGGCAATGTTCAACGATATTTTCTTCTGTAAGCACTTTCAACACTTCAAGGGCACCCGCGGTGATAATCGGAGTCCCGCCAAATGTTGTCGCGTGGGCACCCGGGCCAAAAGCTTGGGCGATATGCTCCCTGGTCAGCATGGCACCGATGGGCAGTCCGTTGCCAAGGGCCTTTGCCAAGGTCATAATATCCGGCTCAATCCTAAAATGTTCATAACCAAAAAGTTTCCCGGTACGACCGATCCCCGTCTGTATTTCATCAAAAATAAGGAGGGTGCCGGTTTCATCACAAATCTCCCTCACTGTTCTGAGATATTCAGGATCAGGAAAACGAACCCCGCCCTCTCCTTGAATCGGTTCCAGCAAAACAGCACAGGTTGAATCTCCGATCTTGCGGCGCAACGCGTCCGCGTCATTGAACGGCACAAAATCAAATCCTTCAAGTATGGGATCAAATCCTTTTTTGATCTTATCCTGGCCTGTGGCGGAAAGCGTGGCCATGGTGCGTCCGTGAAAAGATTTCTCCATGGCAATGATCCGGCAACGTCCATTTTCACCTTTTTCACTGAAATATTTCCGGGCTATCTTTATGGCTGCCTCATTTGCCTCAGCCCCGCTGTTGCAGAAAAACACCCGGTCTGCAAAACTGTGTTCAACAAGCCATGATGCAAGTTCTGTCTGGGGAACAGTATAATAAAGGTTTGACACATGAAAAAGGGTGTCTGCCTGGGCTGAAATCACTTTTGAAACCCGCGGATGTGCATGCCCGAGATTGCAGACGGCAATCCCTGAAACAAAATCAGTATAGGTGCGGCCCTCTGTATCCCAGAGAATACATCCTTTCCCTTTTATGATGACAATGGGGGGTCTTGTGTAAGTTGCCGCAATAACTTTGTCGGCTGTGTTTATAATATCTTTGCTCATCATTTGTCACACGGTAATCTCTGTGCCAATGCCTTTGTCTGTAAAAAGCTCCAGCAACAGGGCATGGCGTTTTTTTCCATTGATGATCTGGGCCTTTCCCACACCGTTTTGCAGAGCATCCAAAGCGCATTCGATCTTGGGGATCATCCCGCCTGAAATGTTTTTTTCATCCACCATTTTCCTGATGGTTTCTGCGCCAATGGATGATACAAGGGAACCGGAAGCATCAAGAACTCCGTCCACATCTGTCAGGAGGATGAGCCGGCCGGCAGAAAGGGCAATGGCAATCTTGCTTGCCACAAGATCGGCATTGATGTTGTATGTTTCACCGGACGCTCCTGCACCCACGGGTGCAATAATCGGAATGAAGCCCCGTTCTGTCAGGGTGTTTATGATATCCGGCCGGATATCTGTCACCTGTCCCACCAGTCCCGGGTCAATGATCTCCGGCGGCTTGTTGTTGTCTTCCTGACAGACAATATGAAGCTTTTTGGCAAGAATAAGTCCCCCGTCCTTGCCGCTCAGACCGACGGCCTTTCCTCCCTGCTGATTGATCTGGTTCACGATCCCCTTGTTCACCTTGCCCCCGAGAACCATTTCCACCACATCCATTGTCGGTTCATCAGTAAGGCGCATTCCTCTGACAAATTTGGAAGATATTCCCATCCGGTCCAGAACTGTGTTGATCTGGGGCCCTCCCCCGTGTACAACAACCGGATTCAGGCCGATGAATTTCATCAAGGTGATATTACGGGCAAAATCTTCCTTCAACTGCTCATCCACCATGGCATGGCCCCCGTATTTGATCACAATGGTCATGCCATGGAAACGGCGGATATAAGGCAGGGCCTCTATTAGTATGTCGGCGATATGCATGTTTGATGTTTGATGTTTGATGTTTGATGTTTGATGTTTGATG
>JAOZLU010000920.1 GCA_029934695.1 Desulfobacterales bacterium
TTTGATCTTTGATGTTTGATCTTTGATGTTTGATCTTTGATGTTTGATCTTTGATCTTTGATGTTTGATACCGGGGTCGGTGATGATTACAAAATCACCGAACCCTCTGAACTTTTCATCGAAATTCGGAAAGTTTTTCTCTGAAAGTATTGTCACGGTGAGAATTTGTACTCCGGGGCAGTAGTGCCGCAGATGCTCCGGTATTCCCATTCCCTGCTCACTGTGGAATCTGCCGTTGATGTTCAGAACCAGACTTCCCGGCTCATGACTCAGTTCTTCTGAGATGGAAAAGGCCATTGTCGCATCCCAGAGGGCCTGTGCGTCTGTCATATACGAGTGACTTTGCCTCATCTTGGACAGCATTTCAGTTTCAGCCGCTGTTGCAACGGTCTTGTCGCTGTCTTTTTTTTTCTTGACTGATCCGTGTTGTGCGGCTTTTTTCCCAAAGGTCTCAATTTTGGCGCGGTATTCCGATGAGGCAGGAGGATACGGAAGCGGGGGAAGCCATGATTTTCCCGCGAAAGACAAATCAGCCAAAGATTCCGGGCCTAAGCGGGAAACACGGTTCACATAACGCCTGGGCGCATTCGCGGCAATCACCGGAATTTTCTTCTCGTATGCAAATTCAATGAGCGGACGATAGTCTGTCATGTAGCCACTCCAGGCGCGGCTGTCGGTGAGAAAATGTCGTTCCAGGATCAGCCCGGCAAGATATTCGTCAAGTACGGGCTGCACGTCACGCTCAAACATCTCCAAGGACAATACAACAGGTCGCTGATCAGGTTCAGTGCCCCGCACACAAAGAGAATGAATTCCTTTGAGAATTGCTGCCTCCAAAAAGTGAGCGGCCGGGTCATCATGCGTTTCTCCGATAAAGACAACATCCGCGGTGCCGGCGGTTTTTATTATGTCCTCAAAAGTTGCGGGCTTTCCCTCTGAATCATAGATTCGGTAATGTGCTCCTGTAATCTCCAGAGGAACTTTTAATGGTTTCATTCTCAAATACTTGTGATTCGCGGCGCATCCGACAAAGGCAGAGATGGCCGCTGTCAGAAAGAAGATTCTCAGACATTTATAAATAGTTTTCAAAATATGATCCCGGCATAGCCCACAAAACTGTCGGCTGGATGTTTATCATGACTGGTGGCATAAGCGACAGACTCCGCACGTTCCGATCCCAATTGTCTGGCTGCGGCAATGGCTGCCGCCGCGGCACCGGAGCAGCAGGCATTCTGATTCGCCAAGGCTTCCCGGATGACCTCGGACGGATTCATGGCAAGCATGGCCTCAATAACCCTTCGATCATTCTGATTACGCACCCAGTCCAGTGCGGCAGCCCCAGTTCCCTCCGGCGTAAAACCGTAGTTGGAACCATAATGGGTCAGGTCTGTGGATCCGATCACTTTTACCCGCAGGCCCAGCCGCTTTGAAATATCAGCAACAGCCTTCCCGATTTCAAGAGAGTCTTCCACCGGCGGCATCCCCATGGGAACAATTTTGGCATCCCTGAAAAAATATTTTATAAACGGGAGCTGAAGTTCTATGGTGTTGTCCTGAGTAAATCGCTGGGCGGTTTCAATGGTAAAGGAAAATTTTCTGACAAGTTCGTCAGCAAGTTTTTTTTCAATCTGAATATCTCCAAACGGTGTCTCCCACGCGCCTTCCGCCATGATATAATTGGGAGAACCGGGGCGAAGATGCATTCCGAAAACAGCAATGACATCGGGAGATTTTTCGTCTGATAAAAGATGGTGAATGACGTTGCAGGCAATGCTCCCTGAAAAATACCATCCTGCATGGGGCACGATCCCCCCGATATATATTCTGTCCGGAACAGATTTGGCATCTCCCTCTTTAAGAAAATTCTTGATTTCTTTTTCACATTCTGCGGCACTTCCCGGGTACCAGCTTCCGGCAAAAACGGCTTTTCTTGCATTCATTGTATATTCCCTCCTTAGTATGTTTTTGATATTCAAAGACTTACCGAAGTTTTGAAAATTCCGGAAGTCCTGTCTGGATCAGTCAACGACGATGCCCTGTTGGAACAAGGAGCGGTTTGGGCATAT
>JAOZLU010000020.1:0-6493 GCA_029934695.1 Desulfobacterales bacterium
TTTTCCCGTGCCTTTTCTTTGCGCCTCTGCGCCTTTGCGAGAAATATGAGACAAAAGGACAATGCGTTTTTTCCGGGTCCCTAAGTGCAATTTTCCAGGGAATCCGGCGGAAAATCAACTGTATCTTAACCCTTAACCTTAACTCTTACTATGATAAATCCATTCCAACATGATCAGCCAGTGAAGAAAAGCATTTTTCACAGGATCCGAAAATTCCTTGTCAATTTTTTCCGTAAAAAACGCTCCTCTGTAATCGAAACCGAAAAAGTTGAAAAACAAGTATCGGACACCGATATTGTCTCCCAAAAAGAATCCCGAAAAACTGGGGATGAAATCTCAAAAAAGGCTGATAGCGATGCCTCTCAGGATTATGATGCTGTTCTCCGGGAGGCATCGAAGAAGAAATACAGTCAGCGCAAGGCAGACAGGGAAAGGCGCCGACAGGAAAATGAGAGGATAATATCTGCAAGACAACCCTCTCAGAAAATCAGCAAAAACGGAATCTCCATATTGGGGAAAGATGACGACTTGGTGGAGTTGTTCACCGGTAAAAAATCCGAAAAAAAATCTGAAAAAAAGCCTGAAGAAAAACCTGAAGAAAAACCTGAAATGAATTTTGCTGAGATGTTTGAAAAATCACTGGATGAAAATGGCGATTTTCAAACCATCTTACAGGAAAAAGAGGACAGCTTATCCCCGGTAAAGGCATTAACGGTAATGGAAAGGATAAAGGCATATCCTGACCCTGAAGATGAAATTGATTTGCACGGATATACCGCCAGGGAAGCAAAGGCGAAAACAGAGATTTTCATACAGAACGCCCATTACAAAGGAATTCAGACGTTACGCATTATTGTCGGCAAGGGACTGCACTCCCAGAGCAAAGCAGTTCTTCCTGATATCATAGAGAAGAAAGTCGCATGTTTAAAAAAAGGAAATCTCGTCCTGACCTTTCAATGGGAAAATCGTGGCAAACTCAAAAGCGGTGCCATGATTGTGTATCTTACACAAACATGACTGATTCTGACGGATTTTGTGCGCTTATCATCCGGATCCAGTTCCAGTTCCAATGTTGCGTCGTCTTCTGTTCAGCCTTTTTTCTAAGTTGAAGTTGTCTAAGTTGGAGGAGGCCCACAGGTCACTGAACACCTTTCAGATACTGCTCCCATTCCATTGGAAGAAGATGTTTCTTATTGGTGTTGCATTCCTTGCAGCAGGGAACCGTATTCCCTTTTGTACTCTTGCCGCCGCGGGATATGGGAACGATATGATCCATCGTCAGTTCTCCGGGCAGAGTGGGACGCCCGCAGTAGTGGCACACTCCTTTTGCACAGCAGCGTTTCCACCACTGGGATTTTCTCATGTCCCTTGCCTTATGGCGTTCCCTTTTAATGTCTGCCTCATCAAGGTTGAAGGTATATACCTCTAAAGAGTGTCTATCCATTTTCTGATTTCTCTCTCAAGCAGTTCGTAAAATCTTTCAGACCCGCCCAGGCCGCGTCTGCCAAAGAAATAGTTTATCTCAAGAAAAAGCGGCGTCCTCATCTCATCCCCGGATTCATCCTCCTGTTTTCCTGCCTGGGGCGGAGAAGAAGAGGAAAAGAGAAAGTCAAAGCCTGCCAGATTGATTCCTGTTTTTTTGCAGAAATCCCTGACAGAAGCCATTGCCTCGGCCTGTGACTCAGGATCAGCCTCGGCATCTATGATTGCCCCTTCTGCCAAGCTGACGCAGAATTTTTTCGTATTTTCCTGAATTCGCCAGTAGGAAAGAATCGTTTCTCCGATAACAACGACCCTCAGAGTTTTATTTTGAAACGGAATGTATTCCTGTATCAAAGAGCCTGTCTGACCTGTTTTTTCAAATGCATCAGCTTTTTCCAGAATATCCTGAAATTCCCCGATGGATTTGATCAGAAACACATTATCCCCTTCTCCGCCCCAGTCAAACTTGAACACAAAGGGGAAACTGAGGCTTGATGTCTGATGTCTGATGTCTGATGTCTGGGGACAGGCCCGGGTTTTCGGGTGCGGCACATTTGTTTCCTGAAACAGGCGAATCTGACCGACTTTCCCGGGATATTTGAATTTTGCGTCGTAGTTGGGAAAAACATGCACACAGTTGTTGCGGGCCATTTCATAAAGAGATTGTCTGCATCCCTGGGGCAGAATGACCGCATCAGCAGTTTTGACGGCCGCGAGATCATTGTCATCCGGGTCCCGCCCCGCGCATATAATATTTTTGTCTCCCTCAAAAATGGGATGAAATGAGAGTATCATCTAATATCCGAATTTCCTCAAGGCTCTTGTGTCTCTGCTCCAGTTCTTCTGCACCCGGACAAAGAGTTTCAGAAAAACTCCGGTCCCCACCATCCGCTCAATCTCTTTCCTGGCCTCCTCGCCGATCTTTTTCAGCTTGGTTCCCCCTTTTCCGATTACGATGCCCTTCTGGGAGTCCCGTTCAACGTGGATCGAGGCATGGATTTTCACAAGCTTCTTATTCTCGGAAAAAGAATCCACCGTGACGGCTGTGGCATAAGGAATTTCCTGGCCTGTAAACCGGAACACCTTCTCCCGTATCATCTCAGCGGCGATGAACCGCTCCGGCATATCTGTCATCACGTCGGTCGGGAAATAGGGCGGGCCGTCGGGCAGAACGCTCTCCATTGCGCCAAGAAGAGCGTCTGTCTGGTCCCCGTGTTTGGCGGAAACAGGAACGATGGCTTCAAACGGATACGCGTCTGCCCATTTGTCTGTGACCGTGAGAATTACCGGCTTTTTAACAAGATCAATTTTATTGATGGCGAGAATCACAGGTTTTTTCTGCTTTTTAAGCTTTTCCACCACAATCATTTCAGAATCCGAATCCGGGGCTGAAATATCTATGAGAAAGAGGATCAGGTCAACATCGCTAATCGCGGAAAGTGCGATATCCACCATTCTGACATTCAGCGTATCTTTTGCATGGTGAACTCCGGGCGTATCCAGGAAAATAAATTGTGCAGAGGGCCGGTGGACTACCCCCAGAATACGGTTGCGCGTGGTCTGGGCTTTTCTCGAAGTAATGGAAATTTTCTCTCCCAGCACCCGGTTCAAGAGCGTGGATTTTCCCACATTGGGCGCACCCGCGATAGTTACAAAACCGGATTTGAATCCGGGAAATCTCTGGTTTATATTTTGCATCATAATGTTCCTGATTATGGTGGAATCTGATATGTATCACATCATCCTTAATTTGAAAAACAAACATTTTAGCACACAAAAAATATTTGTCAACAAAAAAACATTTTTTGAAATTTGATTTTCTCTGATTTAAGTTCCTATAAATTTTCTGTTAAAGTATCCCTCAGTGTAACATGGGTATCTTTTTGAAATAAAACATTATTCAGTTAAAAACAACATGCTTTGAACGCCAAAAAAATTGTGATTTGAAGAAGCCTTATCTGGCTTCCCTGCAGTTTTGTTCTTGACTTTTTTGAAAAGTTGCCTATTTATTTATCAATAAATAAAATTGAAGAATTAAATGCCAAAGTTCCTCTGTTGGAATAATTTGAAAATCAGACAAAAGCAATTGAAGCAGAAGATAATGACTGAACAAGCTCGCAGTTCGCCTTCAGACGGTGATGCTGCGAATTGGAAACGGAATTTTTACAGAATGGAAATGAAAAAAAGCAAAGTGTATCTGGTCGGTGCCGGCCCGGGCGATCCCGGGCTGATTACGGTAAAGGGACTGGAATGTATTGAGAATGCCGATGTGATTATCTATGACTATCTCGCATCTCCGACCCTGTTAAAGTACGCTCCGAAAAACGCCGAACTGGTCTATGTCGGAAAAAAAGGCGGGGATCACACTCTGTCCCAGAACGGGATTAACGCGCTGATCGCAGAAAAGGCAAAGGCCGGAGGTATTGTGACCCGGCTCAAGGGAGGAGACCCGTTTATCTTTGGGCGAGGCGGCGAAGAGGCCGAGGTTTTGGTGAATGAGGGAATCCCTTTTGAAATTGTACCGGGTGTCACGTCCGCCATTGCCGCGCCGGCTTATGCGGGAATTCCGCTGACTCACAGGGAGTTTACGTCTTCGGTTGCTTTTGTGACGGGTCACGAAGATCCGACAAAAACAGAGTCGAGCATTGACTGGGCCTCCCTTGCAAAAGGCATCGGAACCATTGTGTTTCTCATGGGTGTCAGAAATCTGCCCAATATCACGCGTCACCTGTTTGAAAATGGCAGACCTGCTGACACGCCGGTGGCCCTGGTTCGCTGGGGAACAACCTCCGAACAGGTCACTGTCACTGGAACGCTTGACACCATTGTTGATCTGGTGAGAGAAGCGGGCTTAAAGGCCCCGGCCATTATTGTTGTGGGAGAGGTGGTCGGTTTGAGATCATCGCTGAAATGGTTTGAAAACCGTCCCCTGATGGGAAAGCGAATCGTTGTGACCCGGGCCCGGGCCCAGGCAAGCGATCTGGTGAAGCGTCTTTCCGATCTCGGGGCAGCATGTCTGGAATGCCCCACCATAGAAGTCGCTCCGCCCGATGACTGGGCCCCTTTGGATACAGCCATTGAAAATCTTTCCGATTATGAATGGATCGTGTTTACCAGCGTCAACGGCGTGAAATTCTTTTTTGAGCGGCTGTTTGAAAAAGGCAGAGATGTCCGTGCATTACATCAGTTGAACACTGCTGCCATCGGTCCCGTGACAGCGAAACAGCTGCTTGATTTCGGGCTTCGCAGCGATATTATTCCCAAAAGCTACAGGGCCGAGTCTGTGGCTGAGGCGTTTGAGAATGAAGAGGTGAGTGGGAAAAAAATACTGCTCCCGCGGGCAAAAGAGGCAAGGCCGATTCTCCCAACTGAATTGACAAAAATGGGAGCGCATGTTGATGAAGTCACGACATATTGCACAAAAGAAGTCAGTGACAATGCTGATGTCCTGATTGCCGGCCTTAAAGAAGGAACAACAGATATCATCACCTTTACGAGTTCATCCACAGTCAAAAATTTCAAGGCCCTCCTGCCCCGGAGTGAAGATATGAACGAACTCCTGCGCGGCGTTGCCATTGCATGTATTGGCCCTGTCACCGCGGATACTGCGAAAGAACTGGGCTTTGAAGTCCATATTGTAGCTGAATCCTTTACCGTGCCGGGGCTGTGCGAAGCGATTCAGCGATACTACGGCCTTTAAAAACAGAGATACCCGGTTAATCGGGTGCCACCGCCGGACGGGGTTTGCAACCCCGTCCGGCAATCGAAAGTGGAAAGCGGAAAAAAATTTCTTCGGGTTTTAAATATGGAAAATCCTTGTCAGGCTGAACCTGCCGGAATATACGTCCATATCCCTTTTTGCGTTTGGAAATGTCCTTATTGCGATTTTTATTCGATAACGGATATGTCTCTGAAAGAGGCATTTCTCGGCGCATTGCTGGACGAAATGCAAATCGGGAAAGAAACCGGGTTTTTTCAAAAGACCCGGTTTTCCTATGACACACTGTATATCGGCGGCGGCACACCTTCTGTTCTGGATGCGGAACAGATCAGCCGGATCATCGAAGCGGCCTGCCGATCCTTCCAAATCCTTTCTGATGCTGAGATAACCATTGAAGTCAATCCCGGCACTGTCACTCCTGAGCAGCTCAGAGGGTATCGCCATGCAGGCGTCAATCGTATCAATATCGGGGTGCAATCCTTTCAGGATGCAAATCTTAAATTTCTTGGGCGGATTCATTCCGCGCAGAACGCCCATCTTGCCATCCGGCAGGCAAGGGACGCGGGATTTGAGAATCTGGGTCTTGATCTTATTTATGGTATTCCCGGGCAGTCGGAAAAATCATGGCTTGCGGATTTGCACAGGGCCGTTGCATACAGGCCGGAACACCTTTCCTGCTATATGCTCACTTTTGAATCAGGCACACAGATGGACGATGATCGGAAAAAAGGGCGATTCTGCCCTGCGGATGAAGCCCTGACAGCCCGTCTGTTTGAAACGACAATCAGCTTTTTGGAGGATCACGGCTATGCCCAATATGAAATATCAAACTTTGCACGTTCCGTATCCAAAAGATCGAGGCATAACCAGAAGTATTGGACGGATGCGCCTTACAGGGGACTCGGCCCGTCCGCCCATTCGTTTGCAGAAGCCCGACGCTGTTGGAATTTTCGGTCCGTGAAAAAGTATGTGGAAACCCTCAGTACGGGTAAGCTTCCCATAGAAGAAAAAGAGACACTGACGAGGGAGCAGCGTATTCTGGAAACAATTTACACGGGGCTGAGAAAAACATACGGAATAGATATTGATAAGTTTAATAAAAAATTCAGCACAAATTTTGAGGAAATTTTGGGAGAGAGGATAATGCCACTTGAGGAAAAAGGGCTGATCCAAAGGTCACAGAATCGTTGTTTTCTTTCTCGCAGAGGAATGTTATTTTTCGACAGCATTGTCTCAATTCTTGTTCAGGAGTGCAAAAATTAAGCGGAGCGGTTTTTTGCATACATAATT
>JAOZLU010000020.1:6593-11228 GCA_029934695.1 Desulfobacterales bacterium
ATACATAATTCTTGTTCAGGAGTGCAAAAATTAAGCGGAGCGGTTTTTTGCATACATAATTCTTGTTCAGGAGTGCAAAAATTAAGCGGAGCGGTTTTTTGCATACATAATTCTTGTTCAGGAGTGCAAAAATTAAGCGGAGCGGTTTTTTGCATACTTGGCAGACTGTGCAGAAAAATGTTATGAAAATGACATAATGATAAAACTAAGGAGGTATGAATGAACCGGATAAAGCTTATGGTAAACGGGATTCCCGGAAACATGGCGGCGGACGTGATAAGGCATGCTGTGAATGACGACAGGTTTGAACTGATTTCCCATTCACTGACCGGCCCTGAAATCACAGAGACTGAATGCACCATTGACTCTGTCACCATCCGTCTGATTCGCCCGGAAAAGCGGGAACAGGCCATGGCGAGTATAAAGGAAGCCGAAGGACCTTTTATCACCGTGGATTATACACATCCTTCGGCTGTGAACGATAATGCCGAATTTTATTGCAGGCACGGTCTTCCTTTTGTGATAGGCACGACCGGAGGGGACAGAAAATTTCTTGCAGACACAGTGAACGCTTCTTCCATTCCGGCAGTCATCGCACCGAACATGGCCAAACAGATTGTCGGGTTTCAGGCCATGATGGAATATGCTGCAAACACGTTCCCGGGGCTTTTTGACGGCTATTCTCTTGAAATAAGGGAAAGCCATCAGAAAGGAAAAGCAGACACCAGCGGGACCGCCAAGTCCATGGTGGGGCATTTCAACAAACTGGGGCTTTCTTTTTCCGAAACAGATATAATAAAGGAACGTGACCCTGAAACCCAGAAAACCCAGTGGGGCGTACCCGAAGAATATCTGGCAGGCCACGGGTGGCACACCTACACCCTTCTTTCAGACGACGAAACCGTACGATTTGCATTCTCACACAATGTGAACGGCCGGGATGTCTATGCCAAAGGAACCCTTGACGCAGTTTCGTATCTGTCTGAAAAGGTAAGTCAGGGAGTGAAGGGAAAAGTGTATTCAATGACTGACGTGTTAAGCTGTCAGTAGCGAAGTGGCGAGTGAAACCCACCCGCACTGTTCGGAGATGTGGTCAGGAAATATGACAACGGATAAAAGGATTGAACGGATCGTTTCATCCGCTGTCATATCTCAGGCGGGACATTCTTCAAAACATTGCGGACAGGGTTGCAAACCCCGTCCGGCAAAGACAATTATTCACTGACTGTATTTCGCTCCCAGTTCCGTCCCCATAAGAAGCGCCTTGCGGTTCATTTCGAGGAAATTGGGTGGGATGCGGGTTTCCAGCACTTTCATAATTGATTCGGGTCTGACAAGATTTGTCATGCTGATGAGTGCGCCCAGCATGAAAATGTTAAACACAATAGGCTTGCCGATCTTCTCCATCACCGTCAGATACATGGGCAGTTCCAACTGCCGGGCATCAACTTTTTCCCATGTTTTCACATAACGGGTATCTGTGATAAGAAGCCCCCCGGGTCGTATGATTGTATAAAATTTGTTGTAAGATTCCTGAGTGAGACAGACAAGCACATTCGGCTGGATCACCTTGGGAAAATATATATCCGAATCCGAAATAATGACATCGGAACGGCTCGCGCCTCCCCTGGCTTCCGGGCCGTAAGCCTGCGCCTGCACAGCGGTCAGGTCATCATGAAGCACGGCAGCTTCGGCAAGTATGACAGCGGCAGTGATAATCCCCTGACCGCCTGAACCTGAAAATACCAATCTGCATCTTTCCATAATTAATTACCTTTCTCAAAGGTAAGGATGAAGGATGAAATCTGAAGGATGAAAGGTTCAAGAAAACGCCTTCATCATTTATCATTCACCATTCATCCTTTAGCCCTTTCAATGATTTTGTCATACTCTCTGCAATATTCCGGAATTTCTTTCTGAACAAAAATACCCCGTTCCAGCAGATCAGGGTTTTCTTTTTTCGCTTTTGATCCCCGGGGAGTGGTGTTGCTTTTGAAATGTTCCATCATATCCACCGCACTGCCGAGCTTATTCTTTCTTCCGAAATAGGTCGGACACTGGGACAGGACTTCCAGCACTGAAAAGCCTTTGTGCTGTATGGCCTGTTTTATCAGATCAATCATCTGTCTGGCGTGATATGTGGTGGTGCGGGCCACAAAAGATGCGCCGGCAGCCGTGGAAAGTTCCGCCACATCAAAATCATGATCAATATTGCTGTAAGGTGCTGTTGTGGCAACGGTTCCGTAGCCGGAGAGCGGCGAATACTGTCCACCTGTCATGCCGTATATCCGGTTGTTCATGACAATGGCGGTGATATCAATATTCCGCCGGGCCGCATGGATGAAATGGTTTCCGCCGATAGCCAGGGCATCGCCATCTCCCATGGGAACAATGAGATTCAGCTCGGGACGGCTCATTTTGACACCTGTGGCAAACGCCAGCGCACGACCGTGAATGGTATGAAGCGTATGAAAGTCAACATACCCGGAAATCCGGGCCGAGCACCCGATACCTGACGCCATCACAATTTCGTTCTTGCTCATTCCGAGTTCTTCCACGGCTCTGAGAAGGCTGTTCAGCACGATCCCGTGGCCGCATCCCGGACACCACATGTGCGGAAAGAATCTTTTTCTTATATAATCTTTTACTGCCATAATCACTCCTGTCAGTGAGAAGTGAGAACCGGGAAACGGATATTGCCATTTCTCATATCTCGCTTCTCACGATCCTTTTCCCTGAATAAGCCGCAGGACATTTCTGATATCCGTGGGGGTTATAAAAACGCCGTCAATGCGATTGGCGAGAAAGACCTTTTCAGGCGGGTCTATAGACATTTTCACCGGCTGAAGAAGCTGACCCATATTCATTTCCACAACAACAACATATTTTGCTTTGGCGCATTTCTGCCGGACAAGGCTGAAGGGGAAAGGCCACAGAGTCTGGAGTTCCAGAAGCCCGAGCCGTTCCCCCCTGCTCCTCCGGTTTTTCACCACATGAAGGGCGGACCGGGCAGAAGAACCATAAGAAATCATTATTGTTCTGGCATCTTCCAGATAGTATTCTTTGTATCTGAGAATCTGATGCGCGTTGTTGTTGATTTTGTCTGTCAGATGGCGAAGAAGCCCATGAACCACGGCGGGATTATTCGATGGAAAGCCCCACATGTCATGGACAAGACCGGTGACGTTATAGCGATGTCCCCCTCCGAAATCGGACATGGGAAGGCGGCCGTCTTCTCTCGGGAGATAAGGATGATAATCCACTCCCCCTTTTACCGAGGTTCTGAGCCTTTCCACCAGAGGAATCTCGCCCGGTTCCGGCATATCAAGCCGTTCCCGCATGTGACCCACCACCTCGTCAAACAAAAGTATGACCGGCGTTCTGTAGGTTTCCGCAATATTGAATGCATCCACTGTGATTGAAAAAATATCCTGATGGTTGGAAGCGGTCATTGCCACGATGGCATGATCCCCGTGCGTTCCCCAGAGCGCCTGCCCCACATCTCCCTGGGCCACACTGGTGGGAAGGCCGGTGGAAGGGCCGCCGCGCTGGACATTCACAATCACACAGGGGATTTCCGTCATGATTGCATACCCCAGGGCCTCCTGCATCAGGGAAAACCCGGGACCGCTGGTGGCGGTCATCACTTTATGGCCGGTAAGGGACGCACCGATAATGGCGCATAAGGAGCCAATTTCATCTTCCATCTGGATGAATTTCCCTCCGATTTTGGGCAGTCTGACCGCCATCTGTTCGGCAATCTCTGTGGAAGGGGTGATGGGATAGCCCGCAAAAAAATCAATTCCCGCGTACAGGGCAGCTTCCACGCATACCTCGTTACCCTGAATAAATTTTATTTTTTTACTCATAATATTACCTCAGACTTGGGAAGTTTCCAGAACTTGGGAAGCCTCCGAGCCGGACGTCTCCTCCAATATTATTTCTATGGCAAGATCCGGGCACCTGAGTTCACAAAGTTTGCAGCAGACACAATCTTCCGGACGAGCCGCAAACGCCTTATCCTTTTCATCAAACTCCAGGACATTTTTGGGGCAAAAGTGGATACAGATATTGCATCCTTTGCACCAGTCCGTTTTTATGATGTGTTCTTTTAATTTTGGTTTCCCCATACAAACACCCTAATCAGTTTATGAAATTTGCCATGAACATCGTCCCCTGAAACATCAGGTACTGACTTTTCTGCATTTTCAGACATTCAGGAATTTTTTATGTCAGCGCATCGTTTTTTCATGCTCAGGGATATTTTTTCATGATTGTCTATGGTTAGCGAACCAACATATTGATCTAACTGAATAATATCGAAAAAACAACAAACCGGACAGTTTTTTGCAATCCACGGATTCTTAAAAATATGAATCATAATTCAGTTAGCATGCGTCTGTTAGCCCATAAAAACAGTCCTGTCAAGATTTTTTTTTATTTAAGTGATGAATCTGCAAAATAAAGCCCACAGAAATGTATGTGTATCAAGCAGGTATCTCATTCCCCAAAAACTCCTCATCAGTCAATTTGAAATCATCTTTGATTACACAATCCGCCTTTCCTTTCAGAATACCCAGTCGCCTTGTCTTTTTCTCCGAAAAAGCACTGCGAACCTCGGCCCCGTATTTCGGC
>JAOZLU010000020.1:11328-27830 GCA_029934695.1 Desulfobacterales bacterium
GCCCGTTTCTCACAATAGCATACTCTCTCATTGCCTGCATGTTATTCCTCTGATTATAACGGATTCAGGGGAGGGCACAACCTGCTGAAATTACTGAGCCGGACACCGGCAGTCCTGTCTCGTCCGGGGCAGTCCGACCCGAAGCCGGACACAAATTTTTATGTGCTTTTCTTTGTGCCCTCTGTGCCTCTGTGTGAGATATCGGCGTGATGACATGCTGAAATTGCAGCCTCCCCTGAATCCGTTATAATCACTTATTCCTCCTTATAAACGATTTCAGTTGGCTCAGATGCAAATCCCTGTTTATCACTAATCCGTGCAGATACCCATATTTTTTTTGTCTGGTGATTTGTCAGGCGGCTTAAATACGCTGATTCCGGTGAGCGGAGAACCGGAAAACGGGAGGCGGAGCCTCGTAACGAGCCAAGTTTTTTCCTTTCCGCTCTCAATTTTTCATTCTCAACTTTCCATTTTCAGTTTTTCCAATATCTCCTTCGCACCCATTGACAGAAGACGCTCTGCAAGTTCCAGGCCGATGCTTTCAGATTCCGTTTCAGGGCCTGAGAGCGTTTCCCGAAACATGCGTTTTCCGTCAACGCCGGCAACCAGCCCGCAAAGACGAAAAGTGTTTTCCTTGATTTTCCCGTGGCCCGCGATGGGAACTTGGCATCCGCCTTCGAGACGGTCCAGGAAAGCGCGTTCTCCCAAGACGACTCTCCGTGTCTGATGATGATCCAATGGCGAAATGATCGAATCAATTTCAGGGTCATCTTTCCGGGTTTCAATGCAAAGCGCACCCTGCCCCACTGCCGGCAGCATAATATCCTCTTCGAGATATTCGGTGATTCTCTCCTCAAGCCCAAGCCGTATCACCCCTGCCGCGGCCAGGATAATCGCGTCCAGGTTTTCATTTTCAAGTTTTTTCAGGCGCGTGTCAATATTTCCCCTTAAAGGCAGTATGACGATATCAGGCCGTCTGCACCTAAGCTGGGCCGCTCGGCGGAGGCTGCTGGTGCCGATACGTGCTTGGTGAGGAAGCTTGGAAAACACGAGCCTGTTTTTGGATATCAGCACATCTTTGGGATTTTCACGCTCCGGAATTGCCCCGATACACAATCCTTCCGGGATTTCAGAAGGCATGTCCTTCATGCTGTGTACTGCAAGATCAATACGGCCATCCAAAAGCGCCTCTTCTATCTCCTTGATGAAAAGCCCTTTGCCGCCCACTTTGGCAAGGGGCACATCAAGGATTTTGTCACCTTTTGTTTTTATAATGACAAGTTCGATTTCAGTCCCGGTTCCTGTCTGGGACTCCAAAATGGCCGATCTGACCCAGTTTGCCTGCCAGAGTGCCAGCTTGCTGCCTCTTGTTCCGATTTGAATATGTTGTCTTTCCATCAGTGGACACAACTTGAGCAACTGGTTGCCGCACATCCGCCGCATGACGAATCAGCCGCGGTGCGCCGTGTGGTTTCACCGCCGCCTCCCTTGCTGACAAAACCGCAGGCAGACATCAGCTTGCTGACCTCTTCGCTGCTGCATGAGGGACACGTCACCTCGTCACTTCCAAAAACCAGATATTCAAAGTTCTGGTCGCATTTATCACAATGATATTCGTAAATTGGCATTTTAATTTTTCCTCTGTTAAATTCAATATGTTACCCGTTCCCATATATTAACGCATATTGCAAGGCTCCGCCTTGTGTGGCATCCCGTAAAACTTACTGGCTGTGCGGTCATGCATGAGGCGGAGCCTCCAAAAATGCGGAAGCCCTGAGAGCGAGTGAAGGCGGAACGAGTATTTTCCTAGTTGGCGGAGGAATCTATTTTTTGCTTTATAGGATGATCCCCCGAAGACGGAGGCGGCATCTGGCTTATCCTTTCCTGATAGACCAAAACAAGGAAAACTGTTGCCAGCGGCTGTGTGAAAAGCCAGCCGATAACCACAAAACTCCCGACCCATGAAATTCCCAGAAACAGGATCACCACAATGGCATGTTCCATGGGGTCCCCTTTCAATGCCATTGAAAAGCTTTCTTTCACCGCATCCGTCAGAGACAGCTTCCTGTCCGTCATCAGGGGCATCATATAAAGACAGCTATAAACAATGCCCAAGACAATAAGAATGCCCGGCAGAATCAGCATCATGGCCCCGACTGCCGTCGCTATGACAGTGACAACGCCGAATCCCAGCAAAGGCAGAAACAGCCCCATCTGGGAAAAGACATCCTGGACCTTCGGCTCACGTCCGTCTCTTACCAGAAGAAGAACGGCATGCATGTATCCGGCCAAGGTGACAGGACCGAGAATTCCCAGAGTCAGAAGACTTGAAAAAACCATCAGCAGCGTCATAAAGATAAGTGGGACAATAAACTGAAGGGTCAAATGCCATGATTTTTCGAGATGTCCTTTAAAATCCATTTGTTGCTCCTTTCTAAAAATAAAGTTGAAAGTGAAAGTAAAAAAGTTGAAAGTGAAAAGTTGAAAGTCAATAAGGACTTTCCGCTTTATTCTGATTACATTCAAAGAATATAATGAAAAAAAACGGTTTGTCAACAGTTAAACCGGAATCCTGAACCCAACCATCGTCACATCGTCCCGTGTTTCATTTTCGCCTTTGTACGCGTTGAAGGATTCAAGAAGCATTGCCTGCTGTTTTTCAAAAGGGATGTCTGCGATTTCCTTCAGCAGATTTTTTAAACGCCGGTTATCGAACCGGCAATGCTCCTCTCCGCCAAGCTGATCCGCAAGGCCATTGGTTGCCATATAAAAGGACATCCCCTCTTTGACAGGAATCCTATGATTGGTGAACTTGGAATTCAAATCGGACAGTTTATATCCGATACTTTGTCTGTCGCCTCTGATGACAGTTATTTCGCCATTGTAAGCGCAATACAGCGGCAGTCTTGCCCCTGCAAAGGTAAGTATTGCCTGCTGCCCGTCGCGATCATGATCTGCCCCCTGCCCACTGACAAAACAAATTGCGACATTCAGGCCGTCATCGGAAAACATATCGCCCGAGTCCTGCTGAAGTGCTGTTCTGATCCAGAAAGTCAGACGATTCAGTATCAGGGCAGGGTCGCGCCAGCCTTCACTCCTTATAATTTTTTTCAGACCAAAGGAAGCGATTAAACTTATAAAGGTGTCGGGAACGCCGCGTCTGGTACAGTCAATGATCGCGAGAACACATCCTTCCTCCTCCTTTTCCCCGGTTTGAGGCAGGCCTTCTGCAAATATGAAATCCCCGCCTATCATATCCCTCGGTTCCCATATAAAAAAACTGTCAGGAAAAAAAGGCCTGATGTTTTCCGGATTCGGCAACAGAGAATCTTGTGTTATCTTTGCGTACTGAATATTCTCCGTAATATTCTTGTCCGCTGTTTCAATGACTCTGCCTTACTTATTTCCTCAATTTTCTCCTGAAGCTTGGAAATCAGTTCCTTTTGCCTCTCTCTTGTTTTTTTCAGTTCCAGATGGGTATGCACTTTCGTCAGCAACTCTTTTGAATTAAACGGTTTTGTCACATAATCCGCCCCTCCGATCTGAAAACCTTCCATAATATCTTCAGGTTCAGTTTTTGCTGTCAGAAAAATGATGGGAATATCCTTTGTTTGGGGACGTGCTTTTAACCTTTTGCAAACCTCATATCCATCTAAGCCCGGCATTATGATATCCAGCAGGATAATATCCGGAAAGACATGACTGGCCACAGAAATGGCCTCCTCTCCGTCAATGGCAGCAGCAATCTCATAGTTGGCCCCAGTTAACAGGCCGCTTAAGACCTGAAGGTTTACAGGTGCATCATCCACGATTAATATCAACGGGTTTTCCTGTGATTTCGAGTCTTTTGTATTCATTGTTTCCCCTGTCCCCTGATCATTAAAAACCAAATCCCAATACAGTCACATCATCCTGTATTTCATTGTCACCCTTATATCCGTTGAAAGCCTCAAGCAATTTTTCCCGCTGGATTTCAAAGGATAAATCTTTGTTTTCATTCAATACATCTTTAAGTCGTCCGGTGCCGAACCGGCGGTCTTTTGCTCCGCCTAACTGATCCACAAAACCATCGCTGAACATATAAAACGACATTCCTTTTTCAATACGAATGGTATGATTCGTGAATTGGAAGCTCAGTTTGGATTTTTTGTAGCCGAGACTTTTTCTGTCGCCTTTGATGATTTTCAGTTCGTCATTATGAATGCAGATCAGGGGCAGCTTTGCGCCGGCAAAAGTCAGTTCCTGACCGTCGCTCATTCTGACTGGCGGTGAATTGCGGTTCGCAAGCCACGGGCCTCGGACAAAACAGATCGCAACATCCAGCCCGTCATCGGAAAGTGCGTAATCTGTGTCCTGCTGAAGAGTGGTTTTGACCAGAAAACTCAGGCGTTGCAGAATTTTGGCAGGGTTCCGCCATCCTTCCCCTTTTGTGATTTTTTTCAGGCCGAAAGAGGCGATCATGGTCATAAACGCTCCGGGAACACCGTGTCCGGTGCAGTCAATGACCGCTATGATAAAGCCGCCCTCTCCCTGATCCCCTTTAGGGGGGAAGTAATCCGTAAATATGAAATCCCCGCCCACGATATCTCTGGGCATCCAGATAAAAAAGCTGTCCGGCAGAAAGTTCCTGATATTCTCCGGGTTCGGCAACAGGGAACTTTGGATCATCTGGGCGTACCGGATACTGTCCATAATCTTCAGATTGGCGGTTTCAGCAGCTTCCCGCTCCTGTTCGACCTTTTCTTTGCTCTCACGCAGGGCCTCTTCGGTCCGTTCGCGTTCGGCGATCTCTTCCAGAAGCCGTTCATTGGTGCGTCTGAGTTCGGTGGTCCGTTCCTCAACCCTTCTGTGAGCCTCATTTCTCTGAAGCCGATTGATATACGCTCTGGAATGATAGCGGATACGGGCAATCAGTTCAATTTTGTCCGGCGGTTTGACTATGTAATCGTTGGCTCCGAGGGCAAAGGCTTCCGCTTTTATCTTGGGGTTTTCATCGCCAGACAGAACAATCAGAGGGGTGTGACAGGTGTGTCTTTTGGAACGAAAATAGTAAACCATGTGCAGCCCGTTAATTTCAGGCATGACCAGATCCTGAAGAATGACTGTGGGAGAAATTTTATCTGCCATTCTGAGGGCCTCACGCGCACTTTGGAAATGATAAAAATCAATATCCTCCTCAGATTCCAGCATGCGCCCGATCATCTTTCCGATAAATACCTGATCATCAACCAGCAGAACACTGATTCTGGAAGTGCCGGAGGGCAAGTCTGATTCAGGCAGATGAGGTTCATAATGATCCATCGAAATCTCCTTCCTTATATACCCGCAGGATCATTTGAGTCCGAAACCCAGCACGGTCACATCGTCCTGTATTTCGTTTTCGCCCTTGTATATATTGAATGCTTCAAGAAGCCTGTCTTTTTGCATTTTGAATGGTAACTGACTGTTTTTACTGAGCAGTTCTTTGAATCGCCGGGTACCGAATCGCCGCTCATCTTCTCCGCCCAACTGGTCAACAAATCCGTCGCTGAACATATAAAAGGACATTCCCCGCCTGATACGAACCGTGTGATTGGTAAAATTGAAGTTTAAATCAGATCTTTTATAGCCGATGCTCTTTCTGTCGCCTTTAATGACCTTGAGTTCGCCATTGTCAAAATAAATCAGGGGTAGTTTCGCTCCTGCAAAAATCAGTTGTTCGCTGTCTTCTGTCACCTGTCTGTCTGCAACCGTCCCCTCGCTCATGACAGATGCTGCCCCCTCGCTGACAAAGCATAAGGCAGCATCCAGTCCGTCATCGGAAAGGGCATAATCAGTATCCTGCTGAAGCGTCGTTTTGACCAGGAAACTCAGTCGTTTCAGTATCTGGGCGGGGTCGCACCAGCCTTCGTCCCTTATAATTTTTCTCAGGCCGAAATCAGCAATCATGGTCATAAAAGCCCCGGGAACACCGTGTCCGGTACAGTCTATGACTGCGATGATAAAGCCGCTCTCCCTCTGACTGTCCCCGTCCCGGAGGGGCAGGACATAGTCTGTAAATATGAAATCCCCGCCCACAATATCTCTGGGCATCCAGATAAAAAAGCTGTCCGGCAGGAAGCTCCTGATATTTTCCGGGTTCGGCAGCAGGGAACTCTGGATCAGTTTGGCGTACCGGATGCTGTCCATGATTTTTTCATTGGCGGCTTCGGCTGCCTCCCGCTCCTGTTCAACTTTTTTCTTGCTTTTACGCAGGGCATCCTCAGTTCGTTCACGTTCGGCGATTTCCCCGCGGAGCTGCTCATTGGTGCTTCTGAGTTCGGCTGTCCGCTCCTCCACTTTTCTGTAGGCTTCGTCTCTTTGCAGCATATTGATATAAGCCATTGAATGATAACGGATACGCGCAATCAGTTCAATCTTGTCCGGCGGTTTGACGATATAGTCATTTGCTCCTGTGGCAAAAGCCTCAGCTTTGATCTTGGGGTCTTCATCGGCAGACAGGACAATCAGAGGGGTATGCCGTGTGCGTTTTTTTGCACGAAAATAATACACCATGTTCAGGCCGTTGATTTCAGGCATGACCAAATCCTGAAGGATGACTGTGGGAGAAATTTCATCTGCCATTCTCAGTGCTTCCCGTGCGCTTTGGAAATAATGAAAATCAATATCATCCTCAGATTCCAGCATATGACCGATGATTTTCCCGATAAATGTCTGATCGTCAACCAGCAGGACACTGATCCTGGAATTGTCGGAGAGCAAATCCGATTCAACGGGATGATCTTTATGATGATTCATTACAATATCCTTATTTCTGCACTCGTCAGATGCTTGATCCTCAATGCTCTTTTGTCGGACGGATTTGTAAACCCGTCCGGCGGAGTGCTTTCGTCTTTATTGACGGTCAGGTGATTCGCCTATAAAACTTAAGAGATGTCTGAAATCATCAGAAAGATATTCTTTTAAAATTTTAGCCAACTCTGATTTATGATTATTCAATTGAATATCAACACGTTTACTTTTCAAATGCTGATTAAACTGATAGGAAAAATATTCTTTGCCGCTTGCGAATTTCTGAGTGCCGTTATTCTGTCTGATAAAGGTTTCAAAGCAATTGAATTGGCATATTACATCATTTTCCGGAAAATCATTTAATCTGTTCAAAAGCCGCTCTTCTATTTCAGCGCAGTTGATCGTCCTTTCCAAAAATTTTTTCTCATCATCAAAAGACCGTATCGTAAGGTTGGCAGCGCCGATCCTTGTTAAGCAGTCTGAGATTTCATCAACTGTGCCTGCTATATATTTGCTGAATTCACCCTCATCAGATAAAAGAGGTATCAACCTCTTGATATCCATAGATTTGTCGTGCAGAAAATCACATAGAATATCTGTCTCTATGAAATAATTTTCCAATGTATATCGCTCAAAGAAAATAAACAACCTGCCATCATAACAGGGCAGAGATTTTTCAGATTCAATCTCTTCATCCAGGTTCAGGTCTCTGTCAATCACACCGTAAAAATGTTTTTCATTGGGCAAATGACTTACAAATTTTTTGAGCAAATTTTTAACTGTCTCACAGCCTCCGGTTATAGTTTCGCATGAACCGCCTCTTTTTGCTTGCTCCATGCTTGTATCTATGAAATGAAGTCTGCCCAGACAGCCTTTATACACAATATCAAAGATAATCTTGTCATCATAACCTTCTACAAATACAACTTTTTTTCGGCCTGCTTTCATAATCAGCGTTCGCAGTTCATTCCGTAATTCAACCTCAATAAAGTCAAATCTGGCATCGCTGATGGCATGAAACATCGGACTCATTTTTGCATCACCATTTCTGTTAAATCTAATAATCCTCTTTCATTAAAAGCATCCCAGATAATTTCAGAATGTGATGAAACTATAATCTGACAGCCTTTATCTCTCTGCAACTGAAAGAGCAGTTTTATCACTTTTCCCTGAAATTCGGGGTGAAGGCTCTGATCAACTTCATCTATAAGGAAAATGGCACTTTCAGACGCCCTTAAATATAGTTGAGCTGCAATAATCAGCAGGCTTTCCTCACCGGAGCTTAACAGTTCAAGACCATGCTCTCTCCCGTCTGCTGTTTTGATGACAACCTGAAAATTGACTTTGTCTATCTTGTCAATTTGTTTTCCTATAAGAACATATTTGTTGACCCAATCTTTGAAGCTTTCAAATTTATTCTGATATGCAAAGCTGTAATAAATAAGCTTCTTCTTAAGATCATCCTTTTTGGGACTATACCTATGTGCTATCCGATACACTGGTTTGTCTCTCGGTATAAATGCGTATCGAATATCAAGTATTTCCCTGTCATGAGCATTAAAAAAATATATAAAAGGCAAACTGCCATTCTCATTTTGAACTGCATTTTCATCATAAAGAGATTTATCAATGTTACTTAGCAAAGAATCAAAAATGTCTGTGTTCTTTTTTTCAATATGCCTCTCAGAAAAACGACGATCTACTTCCCCAAACCCTATACGGACGGCTGAATCTTCTTCGCCTTCCGGCGTTTTTACGAAATTGTTTTCAAAGAAGGAAATCATAGTTTTAATTTCATTCTCAATGATAAAACCTTGATGCTCATGATGCTGAACATCTGCCTGAATCTCAGAAGCGTCTCCCAAAACCAATGATAGAATCTTTCCATCAACGGAGATATCTAACTGGGCGAAATCAGTTCTGGTCAGAATATTAGGTTTTAATCTGTCAAAAAAAATATTTTTCAAGGAAAAATTCGGATTCATAAAATTGAAAATATTGAAGATCAGTTCCATGACTGTCGTTTTTCCAGACCCATTGACTCCTGCCAGACATAGCATGTTCTGATATTTATTGTCACGAGTAAAGTCTATCAGAGTATGTTGAAATACTCCGCAATTATGAATATACAGCCTTAATAATTTCATAATAATTCTTCTGTTATATTATTATCTGATGCCTGAAATGAGCGGCAAAAAAGCGACCTGTCTCAATGTTCCTCACAAAGAATACTCATCCTCAAAAACCTCTTTTTCCGTCAGTTCGCTTATCCTCTGCCGGACGGAGGTGTGCAACTCGTTTCGGGACATTTCAAACATTATGGACTTTTTTTTCTGCCGGACGGGGTTTGCAACCCCGTCCGGACGTTTCAAACATTATGGACTTTTCTGCCGGACTTTCTGCCGGACGGGGTTTGTAACCCGTCCGGGACGTTTCAAACATTATGGACGGGGTTGCACAAACCCCGTCCAGCAACGAAACCCCGAATGCCTCAACTCTCTATTTCTGCAAGCACACCCTGACACCGAGTGCAGACGGTGGGATGCTTGGAACTTTTCCCCACAGAAGGATCACAAATCCAGCACCTTTCGCATTTATTCCCCGCCGCAGGCACAACCAGAAGAGACAACCCCTCAATTACCTCTGTTGTCGGCATCTCTTTGCCATTCGTACCTTCATTGCCAATGATTTCTTCTTCAACAAGCGAGACTTTGGAAACAATGGACATGGCTCTCAGATCCTCCTGATAAGGACTCAGCCTCTCATACATCTCCTCATTCCCGCCGATGATGACACCTGCATCCAGAGAATGCCCTATCAGCTTCTTGGCCCTGGCTTCCTCCAGCCCCTTGGACATCATTTTGCGTATCTCAAGCAGGAAATCCCACTTCTCCGCCAGTTCCGGATTTTTCCACGCGGCATTTCCGACAGGAAGATCGGACAGATGAACACTTTCCTCTTTTCCTTCCCGGGCCGGCATGAACTTCCAGACTTCCTCCGCGGTGAACGGAAGTATCGGTGCCACGAGCCTTATAATGGTGTCCAGAATTGTGTGCATAACCGTCTGGGCACTTCTTCTTTTTACTGATTTCGGCGGTGATGTGTATAATCTGTCTTTAAGAACATCCAGATAAAAAGCGGAAAGATCCACCGTGCAGTAATTGTGAAGCGAGTGATAGATCACATGAAACTCATACGTCTCATAAGCTTTCCGCCCCTTCCCGATCAGTTCCTGAAGCGTGTGAAGCGCGAACTTGTCAATATCCGGCATGGATTCCAAAGGAACCGCATGTTTCAGAGGATCAAAATCAGACAGATTCCCCAGCATGAACCGGCAGGTATTCCGGATTCGCCTGTATGCGTCACTCAACTGCTTCAGAATATTTTCGGAAATGCGGATATCATCCCTGTAATCGGTTGCGGAAACCCATAAGCGGAGGATTTCAGCCCCGTATTTGTCAATAACCTCGCCTGGAGCGATGACATTTCCGAGGGACTTGGACATCTTTTTGCCAGATTTATCCACAACAAATCCGTGGGTCAGTACTGCATTGTATGGTGCGCTGCCCCGGAGTCCCACAGCCGTGAGAAGCGAACTGTGAAACCACCCCCTGTGCTGGTCGTTGCCTTCTAAGTAAAGGTCTGCAGGCCATTTCAAATTCTGACGCTGTTCAAGCACAGCAGCATGGCTGACACCTGAGTCAAACCATACGTCCAGAATATCGGTTTCTTTTATAAATGAACTGCTCCCGCATTTTTCACACGTCGCACCGTTCGGAAGGAGGTCTTTCACATCCTTTTCCAGCCAGATATCCGCACCATGTTCTTTGAGCAGATCAAAGATGTTGTCCATGATTTCCCGGTTCATCAGCAGGCTTTCGCATTTGTCACAGTAAAAGACCGTGATGGGAACACCCCAGGCGCGCTGTCTGGAAACGCACCAGTCGGGCCGATTTTCGATCATGCCGTAGATACGCTCTCTGCCCCAGTGGGGTATCCAGTTTACCCTGTCAATCTCCTTGAGGGATCTTCTTCTCAGACCGGTTTTATCCATGGAAATGAACCACTGGGGGGTGGCCCGGAAAATGACCGGTCTTTTACAGCGCCAGCAATGGGGATACTGATGGGTGATGTTCTCTTCTGCAAGGAGCGCACCGTTTTCCTGCAGTTTGGCATTGATCTCCTTGTTGGCTTTGAATACAAATTTGCCTTCAAAAAAGTCGGCCTCGTCAGTGAAACATCCCCTGTCATCCACCGGGGAATACGCGTCCAGGCCATATTCAAATCCCACCTCATAGTCTTCCCGTCCGTGTCCGGGAGCTGTATGGACGCAACCAGTTCCTGCTTCCAACGTGACGTGGTTTCCCAGGACGATAAGGGACTCCCGGTCATAAAGAGGATGGGCGCATCGTTTCCGTTCAAGGTCAGCGGCTTTTATGTCGGCAATGATTGAAAAGTCAGAAAAGCCGAATGTTTTCATGCAGTTTTCCACAAGTTCCCGCGCCAGAACAAACACCTCACCCTTTCCAGTATCCACAGCAACATACTCAAAATCCGGATGAAGAGCGATCCCGAGATTCGCCGGAATGGTCCAGGGGGTGGTGGTCCATATCACCATAAAAATTTTTTTGCCGGCCAGCGCGGGAAAGTCGTTGCTCACATCATCTTTTAAAAGAAATTTGACAAAGATGGAAGGGGACGCAGCATCATAATATTCGATTTCTGCTTCGGCAAGGGCTGTTTTGCAGTCACAGCACCAGTATATGGGCTTTTTGCTCCTGAAAAGGCTCCCTTCCAAAGCAAATTTGCAGCATTCCCGTGCGATTGTGGCCTCATACGCGTAATTCATGGTCAGATACGGATTTTCCCATTCGCCCATGACTCCGAGCCTTTTGAATTCATCCCGCTGGATATCAATATATTTTTCAGCGTAAGCCCGGCACAGTTTGCGGACATCAGCCTGGGACATTCCCTTCTTTTTTTCCCCAAGCTCCTTGTCAACATTATGTTCAATGGGAAGCCCGTGGCAATCCCATCCTGGAACATAAACCGCGTCAAAACCTGCCATCTGGCGTGAACGGACGATAATATCCTTTAAAATTTTATTCAGGGCCGTGCCAATATGGATATTACCGTTTGCATACGGCGGGCCGTCATGCAGGATAAACTGTTCCCGGCCCTTTGCGCTTTTTCTGACCTTGTCATGCAGGCCGTCTTCCTCCCACTTTTTCAACTGTTCCGGCTCACGTTTTGCCAGATTTGCCTTCATGGGGAACTTTGTCCTGGGAAGGCTGAGTGTTTTTTTGTAGTCCATTGAATCCTCGTTTTTTTGCTTTTGTGTATAAAAAAATTATAATAACTGTAGGGATTGAATTTATTAAATAAACTGAACCCCTGTTTTTTGTTTTTATGGGATATCTGTGAAAAAAAACCGGCTTTTATGACAAATTCAGCAGGAAACGGTCTGGATTTGCCAACCCAGACCGGACTGATTTTAACGAATATCAAAGCCAAAATGGTAAAGTGTAGTCCCAAAACCTCTGTATGTCAAGGAAATTCAGATAAGAAATCAGGGCAATGGGCATGAAAGTCAGGCATGATTTTTGCTGTTTTTAAAAATCAGCAAGCTGCATACTTTTTCAAATGAACTGAATATATCGGTAAATACTTTAACTGTTCTATTTTTAAAGACTTAAAAAATGAGGTTGCCCGGATAAGAAATAAGAGGATTCCGGTTAAGAAGGGATTACTGCTCACCGCATCGGTCCCGGTCATATTGCAAAGGCCCAAGAACAAAAAGGCTCAGAGTAATCCTTTCTTACACACAATCCTTGTAGATGAGAGAGAGGCGGGGCAATGATTGCACCCTCCCTTAAATCCGTTATAATAATCAGCAGGTTTTATGTCTTAGATTTTAAGTTTTGGATTTTGTTTGGCTTATTCTGTCAGCCAGGTTTCCGCATCAGCGGTCAGAATCCCGTTGCTGTGCAGCCATGCCTCGATCTTATCCGAAAAGCCCTTTGCGCTGAGATACACCGGACACACAAACTGAACCTCCTTTCCCTCCTGCTCAAGAATCTGTCTCACCATGCCCGCCTTTGTCAGAAACAGTGCCGCCTCATTCGCGGTGGGCCGGTATTTCTCGTCCCTGTTTTTGATCTCGAACACCAGGGCACGGCAGGTACCACTGTCCTCGCCGGTCGCAAACACATCCGCCTCTGCCGGAATCATGCCGGACATCTGGAGATAGTGGTTCATCCATACCATGTCGAATCTGCTCCTGCCGCACAGTTCCGCCAGCTTTTCCAGTCTGTCCCTGTGCGCTGGATCCGGAATCTTCCGCATCCGCTCTGCAAAGTCCGGCACCGGCCTGTTTTTCTTCCTGCACCGGTTCAGTTCCCGGGAGACAATCAGCTCCAGCATCCGCCCCCGCAGTTCCCGGACCGTGCCTTCGAGGGACTTTTTCTCCCCTTCCAGAACCGCTATCCTCGCTGCAAATTCCGAGCCGGCATCGGGTCTCACATTCTCTATCTCATACTGATACCTTTCTCTGAATATGAGATCCAGGATATCGTCCGGAATTCCCCGATAATGGAAATCCGTGCTTCCCCTCATGATGAGATCCCCGTATTCCAGCGTGCGGAGCTTCTCCTCCAGTTTCCTGTCCCTGTCGGGTCCCCATCCGAGATGGTCCCTTATTTCATCCCGGGTGCATTCCTTATGCCGCTCCTTTGACAAATACAGGAGAATTTTCTTGCCGTGAACGTCGTTCACCTGCTTCAGAGTGGTGTCAATATATTCCGACCATGTTCTGAAAAACTCGCCGCCCCGGTTTGTAATTTCATAGACCAGGGTGCTTATGACACCTCCGGGGTCAGAGAGATCCTTTCCCGGAAACTCGCTTCCGAACAGGGCCGAGATATAAAAAGGGTCGCTCTGGGTCAGGAGGTTCATGGTCAGGACGGTCTCCTCTGTCAGTGCCACGCCGTGATGCTCCGCATATCTGGACACGGCCTCCATGCCCTCGGAGAACATCAGCTTGGGCGACACAGAGGTATGTCTCAGTCTTCCCCCCACAAACATCTCCTGCATCATCCGGACCATCCAGCCGACGTAGCTGCCGGACACCAGCATGGGGGCAAATTTCAGTTCCGAAAATCCGTGAAAGGCTCCGGGCAGGTTCACAGCCTGAACGCTGCGCGCCTTGTCATAATAAATATACTCGGTCATATACTGGATTTCGTCAATCATGACCACAAAAAACTTCCTGTCACATCCTGCGAAGTACGCAGGAGAGCCAAAGGCCAGATTCATGGTCTGGTGCTCGTTCTCCTTTTCAAAGTAGTTTCTGAATGTTTCGATTCGCCCGAGGATATGTGTGTTGTCTGTTTCCCGCGCCATACCTTCCAGCATGTCCCAGTCCCAAAGCACACTGTCCCAGGGAAGCGGGGTCCTGGTCAGAAATGAGAGATACTGGCTCAGAAAGGTGCGGAAATAATCTTCTGAAAAATGGAGAAGCCACCTGTTCTGATCCTGAACCTCGAAATAAAAGGGGATCACATTGCTGTCCCTGTTCCACAGGATGTTGAACAGACGCTGCATGATGGCTGTCTTCCCACTTTTGCGGCGGCCCAGGAGAGCGCGGGATTTCGAGAGCTTTTTCGGGATTTTTGAAACCCAGTTCAGAAGCAGCTCCATCTCCCGCTTCCTTCCGCAGAAGAGCCGCGGCTCCCCGATTCGTTCCTCCAATGCGTAAATCATGTCGGACATATTTCCTCCGTATCAGGTTTTAAGTTTCAGGTTTCAGGTTTGACGTGGCAGAGTTATTCGGTCAGCCAGGTTTCCGCATCAGCGGTCAGAATCCCGTTGCTGTGCAGCCATGCCTCAGTCTTTTCCGAAAAGCCCTTTGCGCTGAGATACACAGGACAGACAAACTGAATCTCCTTCCCCTTCTCCCTGAGAATCTGTCTTATTATACCCACCTTTGTCAGAAACAGCCGTGCCTCGTTCGCGGTGGGCAGGTATTTCTCATCCCTGTTTTTGATTTCAAACACCAGGGCCCGGGAGGTGTCTCCGTCCTCGCCGGTTGCAAGCACATCAGCCTCCAGCGGAATCATTCCGGGTGTCTGGAGATAGTGGTTCATCCATACCATGTCGAATCTGCTCCTGCCGCACAGTTCCCGGGAGACAATCAGCTCCAGCATCCGCCCCCGCAGTTCCCGGACCGTGCCTTCGAGGGACTTTTTCTCCCCTTCCAGAACCGCTATCCTCGCTGCAAATTCCGAGCCGGCATCGGGTCTCACATTCTCTATCTCATACTGATACCTTTCTCTGAATATGAGATCCAGGATATCGTCCGGAATTCCCCGGTAATGGAAATCCGTGCCTCCTCTCATGATGAGGTCCCCGTATTCCAGGGTGCGGAGTTTCTCCTCCAGTTCCCTGTCCTTGGCGGGTTCCCATCCGAGATGATCCCTTATCTCATCCCGGGTGCATTCCTTGTGCCGCTCCTTTGACAGATACAGGAGAATTTTCTTGCCGTGGACATCGTTCACCTGCTTCAGGGTGGTGTCAATATATTCCGACCATGTGATGAAGAATTCGCCTCTCCTGTCTGTGACCTCGTAGGCCAGAGTTTTTATCACCCCATCGGGATCCGAGAGATTTTTCTCCGGGAACTCGCTGCCGAACAGAACCGAGATGTAAAACGGATCGCTCTGGGTCAGGAGATTGATGGCCAGGGCGGACTTTTCCGTGACCGGCATGCCGTGATATTCCGCATATCTGGATATGGCCTCCATTCCTTCGGAGAACATCAGTTTCGACGACACGGATGTCTGTTTCAGCCTCCCGCCGACAAACATTTTCCGCATCATCCGCGTCATCCAGCCGACGTAGCTGCCGGACACCAGCATGGGTGCGAATTTCAGTTCCGAAAGTCCGTGAAAGGCTCCGGGCAGGTTCACAGCCTGAACGCTGCGCGCCTTGTCATAATAAATATACTCGGTCATATACTGGATTTCGTCAATCATGACCACAAAAAACTTCCTGTCACATCCTGCGAAGTACGCAGGAGAGCCAAAGGCCAGATTCATGGTCTGGTGCTCGTTCTCCTTTTCAAAGTAGTTTCTGAATGTTTCGATTCGCCCGAGGATATGTGTGTTGTCTGTTTCCCGCGCCATACCTTCCAGCATGTCCCAGTCCCAAAGCACACTGTCCCAGGGAAGCGGGGTCCTGGTCAGAAATGAGAGATACTGGCTCAGAAAGGTGCGGAAATAATCTTCTGAAAAATGGAGAAGCCACCTGTTCTGATCCTGAACCTCGAAATAAAAGGGGATCACATTGCTGTCCCTGTTCCACAGGATGTTGAACAGACGCTGCATGATGGCTGTCTTCCCACTTTTGCGGCGGCCCAGGAGAGCGCGGGATTTCGAGAGCTTTTTCGGGATTTTTGAAACCCAGTTCAGAAGCAGCTCCATCTCCCGCTTCCTTCCGCAGAAGAGCCGCGGCTCCCCGATTCGTTCCTCCAATGCGTAAATCATAGCAGACATGTTCCCTCCGTTAATACCATAAGTGAAGCCTCGGCATCAATGCCGAGGCTGAAAGCGGAAGCAGCCTGAAGCCTCGGCATCAATGCCGAGGCTGAAAGCGGAAGCAGCCTGAAGGCAGCTTGCACCCGCAAGTCGTGCGGATAGCGGACGATTTGCAAAATCGTCCGCCCTGCCAGCCTC
>JAOZLU010000921.1 GCA_029934695.1 Desulfobacterales bacterium
ATATCCATTTCATACAGAATCGTAGGGTGGGTGAAGCGAAGCGCAACCCACCATTCACCTGAACAAATATCCGTTTCATACTCTGATCCTGTATGTTTGTCAAGGTGGGTTGCGGTTTCGTTTTTTACTGCGTAAAAAATCGAAATCCTTCACCCACCCTACATGAAAAAATCCTTGCTTATCACTAATCCATGTAGATGAAGGACAAAAAATCAAGTATTGGTGCAAAAAATCACCCGCTCTTTTTGCAGACAGATGAACGGATAAGAATAATTGTTGACAAGATAAATTTGATAGTGATAGGTTGCCTGCTTAATCTGTCCAAGATACCGACAGATTATTTTTTTTTTTTTGCTTGCTGCAATTGCTGCAATTTTTTTTCGACGGCTTATGCTGGCAAGGCAACATCTGAATTTTTTATCACCAAGAATGCAAATACCTCTTATTATAAAGGGACATTCGGAACAGGAAACCTCGCTGACAATATTTTCAGATAAAGAAAATTAAGAGAGGTATGTAAGAAAAAAAAAAACTGTGTGTAGCATAGAAACTAAGGGAAAGTTTGGGAAACTTCGTCCGGAGATGAGATTCTTTTGAATATGAAAGTGAAAATGATGAGCACCACGATACTGATAATTTCCATATTGGTTTTTTCCATTGTGCTGAGTGGATGCATCACAACTCTTTATGAGGTGGACTTGGCAAATCAGCGCCGGGTGAACCTGGAATTTGATTTGGAAATGCTCCGGCCTGAAACGCCTGTGGTCATGCCTGATCCCCTGACTTTAAATGAGGCTGTCAGCATCGGATTGGAAAACAATCTCGATATCCGAGTCAGCAGGGTCATGGCAGATATTGCCACCGATGACGCACTGGTTGAAAAGCTGAAAATGCTTCCCCAGGCAAATTTCAGCAGCAGAGTTTCCCAGAGCAGTGCCACGAGTGCTTCAGATGAAGACACGCTCCGCAGGACTGCCAGCCTGGCCCTGACATGGAATGTCCTTGATTTCGGACTTTCTTATATCCGCGCGCGCCAGTCAGCCATAAGCAAGGAAATCCGGCGTATGGAACGGTTGCGTCAGGCACAGATACTGACTCTGGATATTGCATCCGCGTACTGGAAGGCAGTGCTGGCCGAGCAGTCCCTGAAAAAAATCCGGAAAATTGAGCATGAAATAAACAAATACAAAACAAAAGCCGAACTGATGGTCTCACAGCGCCGGCTTGATCCCATTGCTTCCAAAGCAATTGAAAAAAAGATTGTGGAACTGGCCGTGACTGCCAGTAATCTCCAGGCGGAAATCTCCGGGGCAAAAATAGATCTGTGCGAACTCATGGGTGTGGATCCCATGACGGAGTTCACACCTGCCAGAGAATCCTTTAAAAATTATGTGAAAAAAATGCCTGCTCCGGATTCCCTTGATCCCCGGAAACTGGAAATGATTTCCCTGAACAACCGCCCTGAATTTTATTCCGCAGATCTTGACATACAGATTCAGCAGGATGAAGCCAGGGCAGCCCTTCTGTCCATGTTTCCCGGGATCAGCTTTGATCTGACAACGTATTACGACGCCAACAGTTATTATAAGAACAATTTCTGGATCACCAATGGAGCCGGTCTGACCGCCCGCCTCCTCTCCTGGCCATCCCAGTATGTCAACTGGGTCAACCAGATCCGGACAACAGACATGGTGAGACTTCAGCGTCTGCTGCTCACATCGGGCGTGATTGTTCAGGCGCATCTTGCCCTGCACGAGTACGCAGTCAGGCTGAGGCAGTTTGAATTATATGACGACTCTTTTGAGATCGCGGAGGATCTGCTCACTATGAGCAGGGAACGGCATGAACTCGGGCTTCTTTCAAGCTGGGCACTGACACAGCGGATGCTGGAGGAAGTGGTGGCGAGACTCGCACGGGACCGCCGCATCATTGATCTGGTGAACGCATACAACACGCTTCTGGTAACTCTGGGACTGGATTACAGCAATTGGGGAGAGCCTCTCCCTGACATGGACGAGGAATCAGTACCCGAAGACATCAATTATAAAGATACTTGATGTT
>JAOZLU010000317.1 GCA_029934695.1 Desulfobacterales bacterium
AATTAAATTAACCCCTTACCAGCGGGCGAATCCGCGTACCTGTCTGCCCGCGCTATCCCTTTTGCATGATATACACCAACATATTCCTTTTCTTACACTCATGGCATGAATCTGTCACCTCCTTCCGCTCTTCTGTATTGCTGAATCCCGCGGCCCGGATTTGGCAATCCGGGCCGGGCTACCCCTTTTCTTACACTCTTCCGCTCCGCGGGATTGCTGAATCCCGCTACCCGATCTCAGGCCATTTCGATTTGAAAAAAAAATTTTTTTCCAATTTTAAGAACCATTGTTCACCTCTGCATATCATCTTGGCAGGCACACGAATCAGATAAAGTCTTATGGTATTCGGCTCTTCTCTGAAACCTTTGTCAGTATTAATCCGCATCATCCACACCATCAGATTATATGCCAGAATACAGACTTGGAAAATTGCTGAATTGGCCCAAAAGCTGTCGTCAGAACTGATTATAACGGATTCAGGGGAGGCTGCAATTTTCAGCATGTCACGCCGATATCCCACACAGAGGCACAGAGGGCACAAAGAAAAAACACTGACTCCCTCAAAACCACAGAGAGCCGCAGAGGCCATACCCCCATGATTGACAAATCCCCTACCCGGGCAAACAATTTGCAAAATTGTTCCACATGATTGGCAAATCCTCCGCCCGTGGGTTCGGATTTGCCAATCCGAACCGAGCAGGAGGGTCCCGTGGGTTCGTCGTCCCTACGGGACTGACAATCCCGCGGCATCCCGCAACAGGGAGATCACTTCTTCCAGTCCGATCCTCCCATCGTCACTTATATCATCCGCCTCAGCATCCATATTTTTGGGATTCATCCCGGCCAGCATCTGCAACATGGCTATGGCATCAAGAAGAGGACTGTCGTCAGTAATCAGAATCACGTCGTCCACAAGAAAGGACGTTGCACCCACGCCCACCTGGACCGCAGCATCGAAACGCAGGGTGTGGGTGTTCCCGTCGGCAAAATCGCTCGCATCCAGCACCACTTCGCTCCACTCCTGATACCCATCAATATCCTCTGTGGCGGTCAGCAATATCTGATCATCCAGACTGACCGTAACCGTGCCTGAAAGATTGTCCATATACTTCATGAGCCAGAACCGCAGAACCGCCTGCCTTGCCTCCGGGATCGTCACATTCTGGGTCACTGAGGCTGTTTCCGCTTTTTCGCCGTTTCCCTCAAACCAGGTCAGCCATTCTCCGGAGTGCGCCAACGCCTTGTTCTGATAGACATTTGCGGAAAACAGTATGGAATTGTCATTCCATTCCTTTTCTGTCCCGGGTGTTTCAAAATCGCCGTTTTTAATCAGATTCTCACTGGCGTGAACCTGGATTTTCACAACGGACGTACCACTTCCTCCCTTGCCGTCGCTGACAGTGCAGGTGAAGGAGTCCGTGCCTGAGAAACCGCTGTCCGGGGTATAGACAATTTTATTGTTCTCAGCATCTGAAACGCATGTTCCGTGGGGCGGATCAGACACCTCCGTGACGGTCAGCGTATCTCCGTCCAGATCGCTGTCATTGTTCAGCACGTCAATCGTCACCTGTGCATTGAGAGGCGTGACCGCTGAATCGTCCGTCACGGTCGGCGGCCGATTCTCCGAGGACGGAAGATAGCAGACCATCAGGGTCCAGGAATTCAGGATTCCTGTATCAGATTCCTCGGCATCTGTGACCTGCAATTTCCATTCTCCGGCAAGTGTATCTCCGATCAGGACTTTCAGCGGGCTGACCGGACGATAGTATCCGGTGAACGGTGCTGTTTCATTGCTGATACTCTGCACAGCTTCGTCATCCAGGGTTGTTTCTATAAAATTCTCACCATCTCCGCCCACATTCTCAAACAGGGTAATCTGTGTGCCGGCCGGGGAGGTGAGATAAACGCTCACATCATCGGCCCATGTATGCGTAATATTCACCGAGACATTGACGTCTCTGACTTCCCCAGCAGCGGTCAGCATGAGCACTGATATTACGCCGGATGCATCGCTGTCCGGAATGTTCAGAGGCGTGTCCCTGCTGACGTAGCCTTTGCATTCTTCCGCGGATGTTTCCACCGTCACCGTCACTGCTGCCGACTTGGTATCTGTTCCGTCGCTTATGGTGTAAGTAAAAGTGTCTGTTCCGGCAAAGCTGCTGCCCGGGGTGTAAAGAACCGTTTTGTTGTCCGCATTTACCCGAGCATCTCCATGACTCGGACCAGAGACGCTCATTACGGTCAATGTGTTACCGCTGTCATTGTCCAGCACACGAATCGTGACCGGGGTGTCTGTATCGGTTTTGGCTGTGTCGTCTGCCGCAGTCAGAGGAACGGCGGGCGGTTTGACGGTGACGGTGACACCTGCCTGATCGCTGTTCGTTCCGTCGCTCATGGTGTAGGTGAAGGTATCCTCTCCGGTAAAATTGCTTCCCGGGGTGTAGAGAACGGTTCGGTTGTCCGAATTCACCTCGGCCTCTCCATGATCCGGGTCCGACACATCTGTCACTGTCAGCGTCTTTTCCATGGGGCCGGTGTCGTTGCTCAGCACATAGACCGTGACAGACGTGTTTGTGACGGCCTGGGCCACATCATCCCCTGCTGCCAGCGGAATCGCCTCAAGCTCAACACTTACAGTAACGTCTGCACGGGCCGTAGTTGCTCCGTCGCTCATGGTGTAGGAGAAGGCATCCTCCCCGATAAATCCGCCTCCCGGGGTATAGAGGATTGTTTTGTTATCAACGCTTGCTTTGGCAATGCCATGATCCGGCGTTGTCACATCCGTTATGGTGAGACTGCTCCCGGCCGCGCCGCTGTCATTGTCCAGCACGTCAATGGTGACGGGCGTGTCAATAAATGTTCGAGAAGTGTTGTCAGTGGCAATGGCCGCGGTGACCGTGCTTCCGAGTCTGACTGAAACAGAATAAGGGCTTTCATCCGCATCATTGGAATAAACGAGCAGCTTTTCATCATCGGGCTGAGACCCTGCAAGGTCCGTGTCAATCGTGACGGTTACAGTCTGACTCTTCCCAGGATCAATGGTGAACGGCGGTCCCGGCAGATAACTCAGCCATTCGGCATCTGCTTCCTTTTCAATGCCGCTGATACTGAGCGAGTCGGTTCCGTCGTTATAAATGGTGAAAGATTTGCTGTTCGTACTGATCCCTTTTGCTGCGACCGTAAAATTCTGGGGGCCGGAGGGGATGGCAAATCCGCTGACATTTACTGTCCAGGCCCCTGTAATCGGACGGCTGACCACCGCCTGTTCCACATTGTCAAGATGGTTCGCTCCTCTGGCCGCGCCTGCCGTGGGATCATCTTTGTCCAGTATCCACGGTTTATATTGGACACCATTCGGATCCGTGAGCGTCAAATCCAGATCATTGACAAGAGCCTTGTCCGCGGAAGGCGATCCCGCGGGGTCTGTCCAGACGAGCGTCACTTTCAACTCAGGGGTGTTCTCCGAAACTGTCAGCGTGTAAGTCTGGCTTGATCCGGTGGCGGAGAGGGAAGCGGTCTGCCATGCGCGTCGGGTTATCAGGTCTGCGGTTTCCTCAGCGTCAATCAGTCCCCAGCCATATTCATAATCCGGTCCGATTCTCCCCAGATCCTTGGCTCCGTGAATCATCAGGGCTTTCAATGTTTCCGGCTTGGGGGCATCGTCTGCAATTATTTTAAAATGCTGGTACAAAAGCACTGCCGCACCGGCCGCCGCGGGGGTCGCCATGGAGGTTCCGCTCATTGCTCCGTATTTGCCATCTGGCAATGTTGACTGGACAAGATAGCCATTGGCGCACAAATCCGGTTTTATTCTCCCGTCATTCGCAGGGCCCCAACTGCTGAACGAGGTCATGATGTCATTGTCATCTGTGGCACCGATGGTGATGGTATTCTTTGAGACACCTTGTTGAGGAATGCAGTCGTAAGGGCCGTCACAATCGGGCCCGTCCGGGCAGTTTTGGCCCTCGTCGCGATCATTTCCGGCCGCCTTGAAAACGATCAGTCCTGTATCAACGATAATATCATCCCACCCCTCGGCAATTGCTGAATACTGACCAAATCCGGTATCGTCTTTTTTCCACAGACGCTCCTCTGAATCCCGGTACCATCCGGTTACAAATCCGTAGGAATGATTTGAAATGACCATGCCGTCTTCCACTGCCTGCCGCATCTCTTCTTGATCATCATTCCAGTCATAAGACCATATTGACACCGCCGGAGCCATCCCTTTTGCATCGCTTTTCCCCAGACCGCCTCCGCCGATGGTGCCTGCAACATGCGTGGCATGGTCACTCACTTTCGCGCCATCCTTCACAGTCAGCCTGTTCCCGAAATCATCATGGGTGAACACTGATCCTCCATCCCATACGCCGATGATCACGCCCTCACCTTTGAGACGCAGCGGAGGGTCTCTCAATGCGTCCGCTGTTATCCGCTCCGCGGCTGTTTCGTTAAACCGGATATTTGTCGGGGACGCTGGTTCAACCCATTCCACCTGATCCAAGTCTGCGATATGTTCTGTCATCTCCAAACGCGTCTGCACTGCCGCCACATGCGCTGATACCCAGCCTGCAAACTGAACGCCATCCCCTACTGAGACGATGGCATTGACCGCTTCTTCCTTTGACACATCTTCAAATATCAGGACATGAATCCGGACGGTTCCATCTTCATATCTTGCGTTATCCGGAAATGCGTTTCTCTCAATGGCTTCTGAGATTTTATATTTTGGCGCGGGAACATGAGACCATTGAATTCCGCCTGCGATGTTCATGGTTTCAGCGGATCTTCTTTTTGCCGGATCTGCGGAGACCCAGTAGGTATGATTCGGAATATATCTTAACACGCGGATTCCCCGGGCTGCCAGTTCTGCCTGTTCTTCAGGAGAAGGGAGATGAGCGAACTGAATGAGTATATGCCGTCGTTCCCCTTCCCATGCGGACATCCTGGAACGAGAGGAAAACGTCGCTTCCGGATGAATCGTTCCGCGGAGGAAGCGCACTGCCCGATCCTGCAACACTTCAACGCTTTCCTGCCTGCGACGGCCCCCTGTGTCAGAGGCATCAAAAACCAGTGCTGACGGCTCAATGCGAATATCAGGCTCTCCGCCGGTGCTGATCTCCATACTCCGCTGATATGTATTGTCATTTTCATAAGACTCAGCAATATCGTCCTCTGCGTCGCATTTCACTTTTATCGTATAGGTTCCTGCCTCAGAAAAAGTGTATTTGAAATCCTGAATATACGCATATTTTCCTTGGTCCAACGCTTCTGTACCAGATCGTGCAGCCTTGTCAGCGTTAATATACAGGTCTGTGTAAAAGGCTTCTTTGACATTCTCAGATCCGTTGTTGATATACGCATAATCAATATACACGGTTTCCCCGACATACACAATGTCATCTGTATGTGTACCGCTCTTATTGGACACCACAATCTTATCATCCCAGTTATTCGGCTTATAAGGTGTCAGGTTGGGCGTGCTGAGGGCCGAACTCAGAACAGTCACTGTCCGTTCATATTCATTGTCTGTTTCGTTTACCTCCGGTATCTCGTCATCTGAGTCACACACCAGTTTTAACGTATATGTCCCCGGATGGGGGAATGAATACTCAAAATCTGATACCGGCCGATGATATCCCTGTTTTAATTCTTCATTGTGGGCACGTCTCACAATGTCCCCGTTGACATAGAACGCCACATAAAAGGCCCTGTCAATATTTGCGTCCCCATCGTTGATATAGGCATAATCAATATATGCGGTTTCTCCGGCATAGATGGTGCTGTCGGTATTATCTCCGCTGGTATCCGACACCACAATCTTGTCTTTCCAACCCTCTGGCTGATGGGGTGTTATATTCATATTGGTGAGTACGGAGATATTCTTGGTCATTTCATATTCATTGTCATCTTCATTTGACTCTGCCACATTGTTATCAGCGTCGCACACAAATTTTAACGTATAAGTTCCTGCCTGGGAAAATGTATATTCGATATCCGAGTGGTAGCCGTAATCTCCCTTGTTCAGTTTGTCATTGTCATCTTGTGTGACCTGCTCCCCGTTGATATGAAGCTCTGTATGAAATGTCTCGTGAATATTGGTATCGCCATTATTGATGAATGCATAATCAATATACGCTGTTTCCCCGGCATACACTATATCATCGCTGTGGGTGCCGCTTTTGTCGGACACCACAAGTTTATCATCCCAGCTGTCCGGTTTATAGGGCGTGATATTGGGCATGCCGATGCTCGCTGATATCTCTTTGGTTCGCTCGTATTCATTGTTGTTTTCGTCTGACTCTGCCACTTTATTATCCGCGTCGCAGATCAGTTGTAATGTATAAGTTCCTGCCTGGGGGAAGGTGTATTCAACATCTGACGAAGCACCGTACCCCCCTTTGGGCAATCCGTTTTTAACACTTTGTTTTGCACGGGTTCCGTTAATATGGAAGTCCACATAAAAGGTTTCACTGATATCCGATTCGCCGGCATTGATGTAGGCATAATCAATGTATGCAGTATCTCCGGCATACAATATGTCGTCGCTGTTCGTGCCGGTTTTGTTGGACACCACAATCTTATCATCCCAATTTTCTGGCTGATAAGGAATCAGGTCAGGCAGGCTGGCATCTGAGGTGCTTTTGCCTCTCTGATATTCATTGTCATTTTCATTTGACTCCGAGATATCGTCATCCGCGTCGCACACTAATTTCAGCGTATAAGTTCCCGGCTGGGGAAAAGTGTATTCAGCATCTGATTCATCGCCGTGTTCCCCTTGCTTTAATCCGGAGACAGATGTCCGGCTTACCTGGCTTCCGTTGACATGGAGTTCCACATAAAATGTTTCGTCAATATCCATACCGCCGTTATTGTCGTAAGCATAATCTATATACGCGGTTGCCCCGGAATAGATGGCTTCTTCAGTATGTGTGTCAGTCGCGGCAGATACCACGATCTTATCATCCCAACCCTCTGGCTGATAAGGAGTCAGATTGGGCATGTCTGTGGTTGCAACGATTTTGTCCCGCTGATATTCATTGTCAGTTTCATCTGACTCTGCAATATTGTCATTCGCGTCGCACACGAGCTTTAACGTGTATGTTCCTGCCTGTGGAAAGGTATGTTCAAAATCCGATTTAGAACCATATTCCAATTGTTTTAATCCGTCTTTGGAAGCCTGTCTTATCTGAGTTCCATTGGCATAAAGTTCTATGTAAAATATCCCATTTGCATTTGCATCGCCATAATTGATATAAGCGTAGTCAATATAAACTGTTTCCCCGGCATACACTGCATCATCTGTATGTGTCTCAGTTTTATTGGAAACTACGATTTTATCATCCCAGCCATCGGGCTGATAGGGCGTGATATTGGGCTGATCCGATCTTGAATCTTTTCTGGCATGAGCCTGCCTTTCCATATCTTCAGAACTGTTTATCAGGGAGGGGCGGATTGCATAAATGGGGACAGCTGCGTCACCTTCTTTGGTCTTGTCAATTTTATCCAATGGCTCCTTATGAACATGCTTCAGGCCTGTTCTGTTCAGGCTGATCCCATGAACCGCATCCCGCTCAAGGACGACGATGGTTTTCTCAAAAACGACCTGGTTTTGAGGCTTTTCTGACACTGCATTCATAGAAATCCCTTGCGCTTTTTTATGTTCTGCAAGGAAAATATCCCCGGCTTGCAACATTTGAGGGGCAAATGAAAAAAACAGGATGGCGTAAATTGCGATGCTCTGTCTGGAAAACATTTTTTCCTCCTTAAAAATATTATAGATTAATTAAATGAATTCAAAGAATATTTATTATCATAAACAATTCTTGAAGGCAACAATTTTTTAATCTGTGGAAGAGAAACCCGGTTCCTCTTCTGTCAGGAAAACCCGGGTTTCTTTTGGGTAATCTGTTTTGTCAAAAAAGCATTTTTTCAAACAGAGGCGGAATATATCCCATATGCATCAAACTAAGATCATAACTGTCTGTTTTTATTGATCCATGATGT
>JAOZLU010000021.1 GCA_029934695.1 Desulfobacterales bacterium
GCCTTCAACCTGGCTTTCTTGTATGCTCTCTTTATTCTCTTCTCAATCTCGTAATACAGACTCGGACTGTCTTCGAGAAGCTCTTCTATATCAATGCGTTGGGTCAATATGGTATTTTCCCAGCTTCGTGATCGTCTTACAGCCTGATACTTCCATTTTAGAAGATGGACAAGTAATGTGGTCAGACAGCTTACCAGTTCTCTTTTTTCACTTCTGCCCATGGCTTCAAGCTCTTCAGCAATATTATCCACATCAATTTCCGTGAATCTGCCTTCACGAAGCAGCCTCACGGGCTTGCGCCCAATCCCAACGATCCGGATTTATCTTGACACGATCATTGATGGTTATGCCCCCTCACACAGCATCATTTCTCTGACAATCCAAAAACAGTTTCATCTCTCTGATAAAGTCTTTGGCATGCTGAACAAATTCATCAACCATGCCAGCCGTCGGAACCTCAAAGTCAACATAGTCAAATTTTTGTCGATATTCAAAGGCTTTGTTGTATGTTTTCCCCAGGCTTACGGAGAAAAGACCTTTGTGGACAAACTCTTTGTTGAAATAACCTTTAACCTGACCATGTTTTGAGAAGGAGGCATCCTTTGTCATCAGGACAGCCTGCACGGCATAAAACATTGCATAATAGATTCTGTTCATCGCCGAAGTCAGCATTCCGTTGTCAAGCATCAGCTGGGCGGCTTCGAGAGACTCGGATGCTCTTTCCATCCGGTAACTGATCAGAGCATTTTTTGCATCATCGTTCATATGACAAGCCCCTCCCGCAGAATGTTCTGATAAACCGGTGTCCAGAAATGAATTCCGCCAAGAGCCTTGTCATCAAAGACAAATATGTCAATCAGACAGTTATATGCCAGTTCCGTCTCATACGCCAGATCAAAAACAGCCTCCTCGGTTGCCCTGTTCACGTCCGAGATACGGACAAATATGTCAATGTCCGAATGACGCCCGCTGTCTCCGCGTGCCCTGAAACCGAAAAGACGCATCTCTGTCAGTTTGTATTTTTGCAATATTTTGTTCTTCAGCTCAATAAGGATATCATTTGTCTGCTGATCCGTCATTATTTAACTTTGTTTATGTCTGATTGTCAGAGATTGTTTATCTTGGCTTTCTCATAAGCTCTCTTTTATTATCCTGCTATCGTGGAACTACAGGGATTTGGTTTAGTAAGGATATATCGCATCCTAATTAAACCTGGTCCCTGTCGTTTGACAAGGATATCGCATCCTTATTAAATCCGATCCCTGTAGTTTTCCATTTCAGATCGTTGCCGTATGTAATACCGACAATTCGACTTCGTAAGGCAGGCTGATCAGCACAAACCATTCGGCAGGATAAAGATAATCCTCACCGCTTTCGTCTGTCACACGCAAATCCCCGTCCTGTTCCGCATCCGCGTCAGGGACGATGCTGTAAATCTTATGCAGTTCCAGCGAAGCCGGATATTCGTCATTGTTCATGCATACGACAAACCTGTTCTCTGTCTGTATCATAAGTTCAGTCCAGATATCTCTTACGTTTGATCTCTTTTTTTCCCATGCCGTGCGCTTCGTACCAGTGCAGTTCCGCTCTGCGTATCCTTCCGTTTGTCAGTCTGACCAGTGCGATGCCCTTCAGCTTGCGCCATTTTCCCTGTCCGTACTGCTTTTCAAGCCGCCTGAGATCATGTATGCTTTTTCCGGATGCAATCACTTCAATCTGCTCTGTTTTTCCGATTATTTCAAAATTCATCAGATATATCACATCCTTATTAAACCAAATCCCTGTAGTTCTAACTCGGACGCATCCGTGTTTCAGGGAAAAGCCCGGCCTGTTTTGCTTTTTCACAGTACCAGAACGGTGCCCACAGGTTCTTGCTGGCGTAGTAATTCAACGCAATGCAGTTTCCGAGACAGGAGCCTTTCATCAGACAATCACCGCAAATCCCGCCAAGCTTTTCTGGCAATCCCTCGCGGAGTTCCCTGATTATTCCGGTGTTTTCCCAGATATCTGCCAGATGATCTTTTCCTGCCTGCCCAAAAATCAGTTCAGGAACAGTCTCCCCGATTCCGCACAGGGCATAAGCGCCATTGGACAGCACACCGATGATGCCCAAAATTCCGCAGACTCCGCACCCATCTCCTTTTTTGCTTCCGAACATTTTGCCCAGAGGCTTAAATGCCGGCGGGTGGCTGTAGGAGAGCCGCAAATCAGTTGATTTTGAAAGAACAGTTTCCACCCAATGCCCCAGTTCCACAAGCTCCTCAATGGTCAGCGTCTGTCCTGTTTCGTGCAGGGTGGTTCCTCTTGCAGTTGGCTGAACGATGTTAAACTTGACCGATTCGGCCCCCAGAGATTCCGCCATCTGCACAACATCCGCAATCTGCTCCCTGTTGTGATTCATTACCGACATAATGACCTGGGGCTTCATACCTGCATTCACAAAGTTTCGGATGCCGTCAAGAGCAGCATCAAAAGAACCTTTCACGCCGCGGACCCATTCATGGGTTTCAGCATCTGCCCCATCCACACTGACCGATGCAAAGGCGTTTTTACATGCCGCTATCTTTTCAGCCAGCTCGGGGGTGCAGAGGACGCCGTTTGTTTCCACAATCAGGCGGAGGTCTTCGGAAAGAACCACTTCCAGCAACTCCCGAATATGAGAGTGAAGCAGCGGCTCGCCCCCTGTGAGCTTAACTGTGGAAAGTCCGAGCGGCTTTGCCTGCTGAATAATCAGACGAAAGATATCCGGGTCCAACTCGCCGAGGGATTTGTCAGCCCCCTGGTATTTCGGAGCCAGCCAGCAGTGACGGCACTTGAGGTTGCATCCTTCTGTCAGATAAAAATAAATTTGGTTTAACGGATATTTTTGGACTTCAGTGACCTCGGAGGTCTGAGTCTCATCAGATGCCATCAGGTAATTTCCCTCCTTCTTCAAGGAACCGTCTCAGGCAGGAGTCGGGGCTTGGATGGTTTTCTTTGCCTGTAATTGTATATGCGAGTGCGGGACAGCCCCCGGCACAGTAAGGAATATATTCACAGTCCTTGCAGAATTCAAAATCACTGAGCGGGGTATCGCGGCGTTCTCTCAGTTTCCAGAGTTCAGGATGGTCCTGCCAGACTTCTTTTAAATCATCCTTATTAATCCGTCCCAGTTCGATATGGCTTAACTGAATACAGGGAACGATTACACCATCTGCCCGCACCTCTAACTTGCTGAATACACCGCCACAGGAGGTTAAACAGCCTCGGTTCGGCATTTTTTCCCTGCCCTCCTGGCGCGCCTGTTCCATTTCAAGCCAGTTCTTTGCTTCTGCAAGGGGACCCGCGGCTGCACTGATACGTCCATCGTATTTTTTATTGAGCTTCAGTAATGTCTCCATTGCAATAAAACGATCTTCAGCCGTCAGTTGGACATCATCAGAATGTTGCCGGCAAAGCCCGAAATGAGAGGCAGCATTGGTCGAAAAGCCGGGCAGCTTAAAATCTTCAAGAAGCAGTTGGGCAACTTTTCCAAGGTCATTGACACTCTGTTTATTTATGGTCACCCTGACCGTAACAGGAATTTTATGTTTCTGAAGTATTTTAACGCCCTCAACTGCTTTGAGAAAATTTCCCTCTCCCCTGTGTATATCATGAATTTCAGGACATGATCCGTCTATGGATACCTGAACAGAATTACAGCGACCTGTTGATGCAATATAAGCGGCCATTTCATCAGTGATCAGTGTGCCGTTGCTCAGGATATCGAAGCGCATCCGGTTTTTAACCACGCCATCAATAATATCCTTCAGGTCCTTCCTGATAAAAGCCTCTCCTCCTTCAAGGGTGACTTCCATGACAGCGCAACGATTCAGTTCTTCAAAAAATGTCAGCCATTCTTCTTTGGGAAGGTCCTGATGCGTTGTTTCTGCGGGACTTGAAAAATGGGAGCAGTATGTGCATCGCAGGTTGCATCGGTTTGTTATCGCCAATCCCAGTGACTTGGGAGTTTTCATTAACTTCATATTATTTTTCCTGAAACTCGTGTCCTGCAAGGCCCTTGTCAGAAATATCTTTCAGAAATGTATTGATGTATGTTTCTGCATCATCAGGCACATTTTTGCATTCTGAACGCAGTTTTTCCATAATATCCGCAACGGTGTGCTTACCGTCAAGGTGGTTCCATATAAAAACGCTTACCGGATTCATGCCAAAAGCATTGCCGGTATCCGGATCAAAAAGAACAGCCCAGTCATCAAACTCTTCCCTGAGTACAATCAGCGGGTTGGCTGTCAGTTTATCGTTGGAATCTGCCACAAATTTACCTCCTTGATTTGTTTAAAACAAAACTGATAGCACAATCTTTGGATGCCTGCAAGCTTTTTTTGATTGCAATGGAAAAATCTGTCTGTGTCCATAACGGCTTTGTCAAATCCTGTCAATCTGGATATTTAATAATACACAGGGCAATTCTCTTTCTTACAAACTGTAGCGCAATTTTGTAAATTGCGCCCGGGCAAATTGCAAATTTGACTTACATCCTTATTATTTATCAGAATTTAAAAACTGATGCAATACAGAATATAATTTTTTTGCCTCTCCAAAATTACGAGGTCTGAACTCAACGCCGATATCATATCCTGAATCATCTGAGAGCTTCCTGCACCAGGCAACCTCTCCCAAAGCTGCAAAATTCAGCATACCTAAGTTCAAACTCACCAGGCTTTTTGATTTGTATGGAAGTGAAACATTCAGACACATTCCGCGGCCGCTGATATTCTTGCTGACTCCGATTTCTCCTGTTTTTTCGGGAGGATACTGAGGAATTTTGTTCACTTCCACAGAAATTTCTATGTCAACTCTTGGGAATATACGTTTATTATCATTTTCCTGACTCATTTATCACCTCCGTGGCCAGAAGCAGGTTTCAGATGTTAAGACTGCACAGTTTGTTCAAACCGAAAAATTGAAAACTTGCCTATAGCTGTCTGAAATTATTTGATGCAACCAAAACAGAGCGGTTTCAGAAAGTCAGAAGCACTCTTGGCCTTCAGGTTTCAACTTTTTTACTTCCGGCTTCTGTTCCGTTTTGGTCATGCTTAAATTATTTAATCCTACAAACATGTCGGCCCTACGGGCCTCTGACCTGCTGTAATCCCTGATTCTACAAACATATCGGCCCTACGGGCCTACAAACATGGCTTAAAAGCCCGTAGGGCCGACATGTTTGTAGTTCTGTGTTATTGAGCATTTTCTCTTTGCCTGACGACCACAGTCAGTTGGTCCCAAACCTCACTGCAATTTGTTCCCTCGCCGTCGCTTACACGCAGACGGACGGTATAAACGCCCGGTTTAACATAGGTATGAGACACCTGCTCCCCGAAATCCCGGGTCCCATCGCCAAAATCCCAGTAGCAGGTCAGGGGATCTTCATCAGGATCATAAGACTGGCTTGCATCAAAAAGAACAGCATCATGCGCGCCCCCGACAAAAGCCTTCCTGTCATGGCCGGCCTCAGCAACAGGTGCGGCATTCACTTTGACGATGGTGACATCTTCGCCTGTTCCGCAAGCTGTTTCAGAATCATCGGAAACAGTCAGACGGACTTCATATTGACCTGGTTCGTCAAAAATATGCGTGACAATTTCACCTTCTGTCACATTGCCGCTGCCAAAATCCCAGTGATATTGAAGCGGCCCCTCGTCACTGAACACCTCATCACGATCAATGGAACCGGACCCGTCAAAAGTTACTGTCTCCCCGGGGCATACAATCCGATCCGGCCCGGCAGCGGCCCTGGGCGGGTGATTGACAATAACCCTCTGGTTCACCTGCCCGCGGCTGTTGCTGACCCCGGAGCCGTCATCAACGATCAGCGTAGCCATATACTGACCTGGCATCCTGTATTTATGAGAAACCTTTATACCCCTGCCATCTTTACCATCTCCGAAATTCCAATAATAACGGCTCTTTTTGTTTTTCAGAAGATTCCCGTCAGGGTCGGCCGAGTTTTCCGCGCTGAACTGAACCTTTTCATTCGCACAGGCCCAGAAAGCATCACGCTTCTCCCCGAGGTCTTCAGTCTCCTGCATCAGGCTCCCCTGAATTGAAATGACCGCCCGGGGCGTTTTGTTCACCGTCACAAAAATGTCATCCACGGCCCAGTTGTTTTCAACCTCAGTATTGTCAGTCACTTTGAGCGTGACCGGATAACGTCCGCCCTCTCCGTACTGATGACGGACCTCCATGCCGGTTGCAGTTTGGCCGTACCCGAAATCCCATTGATATTCAACAATGGAGCCGTCGCTGTCCCGGGACCCGGATCCGTCAAAAACAACAACCTCGTTGATGCCCACAAATTTATCCTTACCCGCGTCCGCCACAGGTGCCCCGTTGACCATGATAATGTTTTGCGTTGTGACATCTTTGCAATTGCTCCGGGAATCTGTCTGAATTGCCAGCGTCACAAAATATCGCCCCGGCTTGCGATAGGAATGGGATGTTTTTACTCCTTTTCCCGAACTGCCATCGCCAAAATCCCAGGCATAAGACACAATTTTCGCTTTCTCAGCTTCCGGGTCGGGGTTGGGAACAGGTTCTGACGCGGACCCGTCAAACAGAGCAGGTTTGCCCACAGGAATGACAGCAGGAACGCTGAACCGGGCTTCCGGCGCCTCCTGAACCGTGACAGTGATTTCAGCGATATCCTTGTCATCACAGGTTCCGGTGGTATCACCGGTAATGATCAGTCTGACCGGATAAATTCCCGGTTCCTTATAAATATGATCCGCTCTGGGCCCCCCGCTGGTTATCCCGTCTCCGAAATCCCATTCAAAGCGGTTGATCAGCCCGTCAACATCATAAGATTCTGAACCGTCAAAATGCACTTCTGTATTTGCACAAACCAGGAGATCGCCCGTACTGATATTGGCCACCGGGGCATCTGCCACCCGGACAACCATCTGATCTGAGGAAGAATTGCACACCAGACCCGAATCATCCTCAATGGTCAGCGTCACCTGATAAGTGCCGCCTATTTTAAAAACCCGTGTCGGATTTAAGCCTGTGGCTGCTGTCCCGTCACTGAAATGCCAATAATATTTCAGCCGGCCCCCTTCGGGATCATGGGACCGGCCTCCGCTGAAAAGAACCATGTCGCCCGCGCAGACCTTTTCATCCTCACCGGCATCCGCGACAGGAGATTCGTTTATCGTCACTGTAAACGCGGCCGCATGCTTTGAATTTTTCAGACCCGTGCCGTCATCAACCGTCAATATGACAGGATACATTCCGCCTCTGCTGTATGTGTGGAACACTCTGACACCTGATACCGGAGGGGTTCCGTCTCCGAAATCCCACAGATAAAAAAGAGGATCGCCGTCAGGGTCTGCTGACGCAGAACCATCAAACCGGAGGGTCCGGTCACAGGTGGCGACATTCTTGCCCGGTCTGGCTTCCGGGGGATGGTTGACGCGGATAAGCATCTTATCCTGTGCCCAGTTGTTGCCGGCCCCGCTGTCATCGGTGACAGTCAGCGTGACGCTGTAAATCCCCGGAGTCTGATATGTTCTGCTGACTCTCATGCCCGTTGCTGTTTCAGGGGATTCGGAGTCTGATGAACTGAAATCCCATCGGTATTCTGCAATGCTTCCTTCCGGATCATAAGACTCTCCCCCGTCAAACGTGATTGACTGACCGGGCGCGGCGATACAGTGATCCGTGGCCAAAGACCATTGACCAGCGGATGCTGACAACAGATCATTATTCACTGACACCTGATAACTGATAACTGACAGGGGCGCGGCATTGATGAAAACAACAGCGTCATTCGTATCCATTGCATTTTTGTGGCCGGTATCATCATGGACAGTAAGCTGGACATTGTAAGTTCCAGGGGCTGAGAATACATGAGACCGGATCACGCCGGAGCCGGTTTTGCCGTCCATGAAATTCCACCGATATTTGATGATATCGCCATCCGGGTCAAAAGATTCGGACCCGTCAAAACGGAGTGTCTGTCCGGGTACGCCGATGTGGTCAGGCCCGGCGTCGGCAATGGGTTTATGATTCACAATCACTGTGGTTTCATCATCAGCCTGTCTGCTGATGGTTCCTGAATCATCAGTCACTGTCAGTTTTACTGTATAAGTCCCGGTACTTCCATAAATATGGACAGGGGTTGGTCCGGCACCCGCGGAGCCATCCCCGAACTTCCAGTGGTAACTGATAATTTTGCCGTCAGGGTCTTCTGATTTTCCCCCGTCAAACTGAACTTCGCTCGCGGTGACACGCTGGTCTTTTCCCGCATTGGCCACGGGCGGATCATTGACGATGACGGTCAGCATGTCTGACTGCTTTGCGGAAGCGGTTCCGGAATCATCCTGAACAGTCAGGATGACATTGTATGTTCCGGGCTGCTGATATGCATGACTGACGCTTACCCCTTGGGTCCTGGTGTTGTCGCCGAAATCCCAGGAATAACCGATAATGGAACCGTCGGCGTCAGAAGATTCTGACCCGTCAAAATGGAGGGTTTCGTTCACAGCGGCCCGGCGGTCCGCTCCCGCGGCAGGTGCTGAGGGATCGTTGACAATGACGGTCAGTGTGACGGATTTATCCGAAGAATCTGTTCTGCTGTCATCCTGCACAGTCAGCGTCACTGTGTATGTTCCGGCCCGGGTGTATGCATGGCTGATCTTTGCCCCCCTGCCTTTGCCATCGTCGCCAAAATCCCAGGAATAGGCGATGATATTACCGTCCCGGTCATAAGATTCAGACCCGTCAAACCGGATGGATTCACTGATTGCGGCCCGATGCAGAATTTGGGAATCTGAAATCTCAAATTCAAAGTTGGAATGTGCCACAGGAACCGGCGGATCGTTGATAATCACAGTCATCTGATCAGAAGCCGAGCTGTTTTGCGTACCGGAATTATCTTCCACCGTGAGCGTGACGATATATTCCCCGGGTTTTGTGTAAGAATGAATGCTCTTTCTGCCCTCTTTCTGTGTGCCGTCGCCCAAGTCCCATAAATATCTGACAATTTCACCGTCTGTGTCATAATCGGTCGGGTCGAACACAAGGACATTTCCCACTGAACCGATCCGGTCAGCACCGATCTCCACAAAGGGCCGTGTGTTGATCAGTACGTTCAGAATGGCGGTGTCATTATTGCAGGGATGCCCTGAATCATCCTCAACCCGGAGGGATACCTGATAATGACCGGCTTTTTCAAATATGTGGGTCACTTTCTTCTGATCACTGCTGCTGCCGTCGTCAAAATTCAAAGAATAGCGTGTGATAACACCGTCAGCGTCGGCCGAGCCTTCACTGTCAAACGGAATCTCCTGCCCGGGGGCTGCAATGACCTGATATCCTCTGAATCCGGAACTTTGAACATTGAATTTTTCAGCCTGCAATTTGGCAACAGGCGGTATGTTGACATGAACAGAGACCTTTTCAGATGCCGAACTGCTGATCTGGCCGGAATTGTCAGCCACAACCAGGGTCACTTCAAAGGTGTTCTGGTTTTCATAGCGATGGGTGACGCGGATGCCTTTCCCCTTCTGACCGTCGCCAAAATCCCAGTAATACTTCAGACTGTCCCCGTCTTTGTCTGATGATCCTGAAGCGTCAAACACGACTGAATGACAGTCAGAGAGATAGGTGACACGGATGCGGGGTATGGGATGACGGTTCTGTTTTCTGGCAATGCGTATCGGCAGCTGAATCGGCAGCCCTTTCTGCTGATGGTCGAAGATGCTGAAGGTGGCGTCATTGGGGGTTTCTTTGCCACCAGTGAAGTTCAGGGCATACTGTCGCGGCTTTCCGGTCAGTGCGGGGGACGCATTTTCAATTTCCGTGAGACGGATTTTCGTGGCGGCCCACTGATCCTGTCCTGAAGACCTTGCCCGAATCCCGGAACGGAACGCGGTGGTCACACGAAAATCCGCCCGGGCCATATCAAATCCGCGGACGGTGATCTCAGGGACATTATCCGGGACAGGGAAACGCATTTCCGCGGTCATGTTTTTTTTGGGGAGGCGTATGGTAGGTTCATAACTGACAATTTCAATGCCTTCTGTTTTCCGATTTTCATCAGGATTCCGGCTCACAAAAACATCAAACACGTTGCCGTCATCGCCGTTCAGTCCTTTTGCCCTGAGTTTGAATACATAATAATTTCCGACATGTTCGCCCTCTTCCGGTGAAAAGCGGGCAAAGGTGTGCCAGACGTTGTCTTTTGCATCATCAATCGCAAATACTTTGCTTTTCAGCTGATTTTTGCCGTAAAACTCAAACTGGGTCTGTGTATCCCAGCCTTTGCCAAATCCGAATTCAGCATCCAGAACACCGCCCACGTCCGCGTCAAATATCCGCAGATACAGGCTGTATCTGATCGTCTCCGGAATCCTTATGACAATCTCCTGTTCATGGTCATTATCCCCCTCAATGGTGAGAGAGCCGGAGCCATAAGTGATCAGCAGGATATTTTCCCGGGCAGAAGCCGCTGATGTGATTATCAGGAACCACAGAAAAAAAACGGTTAATTTTTTCATAAGCATTAAACAACCTTTTCGCTATATTCGCTTATCGGAGTGCGGGAATGAGGCCCTGGCCGATATTTTCGCATATTGGAGTGCGCGTCTGATGATGTCATTTAATATCATATTCTTTGTGATTGTCATTATAATCGGATAATTTGACGTAACTCAGCCTGATTTTGCCTTTGGCCTGTTCAGGTAGATTCACTGTTCCATGATAGGTCCGGGTTGCATTGTTCAATTTTAAAAATCCGGTATGGACATATTCCCCGGCCTGAATTTTGAACTCGGCCGCTTCTTTCAGCCCGGATTCGTCCTCAGCCAACACGCTGACAAAGAAGCTTTCACCGCCGGAGGCAACTTTTTGGGACAATTTATATGATAAGAATTTCGGGGGGTGCCGGTCAAGAATAATTTTCCGGTCTAAAAAAGAGATGTTTCCGGCATAATCCTGTGCGATCAGTTGAATCGAATTTGTCCCGGGCTTAAGCTCGACTGTTTCATCAAACTGTTTTTTGGCATATTCAATTTCTGAACCGTTCAGAGACACGGAGCTTTTTTCTGAAATATTTCCGCTCAGCAGAAGTTCTTCAACTGCGGATACCAAAGGCGGATCATTTGAGAGTCGGATTTCAGGGGGCCGTTTGTCCGCCTCTACAATAAAGGTGTCCCGGGTGACATGACCGCCCAGTGAGGTGACGGAAAGGATAAATTCTGTTTTTGCCTTTTCAATGGGCAGGTTAAGATGAAAGCGTCCTTTGTCATCTGCAAAACATTTGGGAAGAATGGTCACTGTTTCCTGTTTTGCAACAGGGGCAGCTTTGCGTCGTCGGCCACGTTTCTTTGATTTGCCAGACCGGGGAGCAACCTCTGCGGGCCGGACAGAAACAGCGGTATTCGGCTCAGTTCGTCCGATCAGGGTAAAGGCGGAATGACGGGTGATAAAATGTTTCGGGGCAATCCGGAGCAGTGTCGTGTCATAATGGATTTCCACATCCACATTCGGATCAAAAAAGAATGAGCGGCTCATTTCTGTCACATTGCCGGCCTTGTCCGTTGCTTTCAATAAAATCTGATTCACGCCTTTTGTCAGCGGGATATCAAACGCATAAACCCCTTTGTCTGAAACAGAGACTGTTTTGCCGTCAAAAGACAGGACCGCATCCCCCTCGGTTTCCCCCCGGATTCTGGCGGGACTGGCTGGCAGTATCTCATCTGTTCGGGGGGAATGAATCACCAGATACGGCGGCTCTGTGTCTGTGGTAATTTTAAAAAAGCGGACCCTGCTGTTTGTACCTGGAAACCCGCTGGCATCCACTGCGGCCACCCGCCAATAGAACACCCCATCTTTCGACTGATAATTGAAACTGGGCTGTTCAAGATTTTTCTGATTCAGAGCCATTCTTTTGAATCCCCGATCTGCTGCAATTTCCAGCCAGTAGCTGCTGGCATCAGGAACTTTTTCCCATTTCAGTTCAATTTGATTCTGTCCCGGCCTGAAAAGGAGGGCCGTGCTGTTTGCAGGTGATATGAGATTCGGCGAGGACAGTTGACGGGAGGCAGTCGCCAAGGGATGGGTCCCAGCAGGATCACTGCCTTCTGCCCTCTCTCCTCTGCCCTCTGCCCTTGGCTTGTTGTCCAGCAGCATGTAGGCATCCCCTTTCATGAGACTGACACTTGATTCCTCTTTGTCTTTCAGTATTTTGGCCTCCATTTTGCTGATGACGATCTGAGAGTTTTCATTGAGACGGACCCGCTTATTGTCCTTGAACTGTATTTCAGCATAAGATTCCGACAGGGTGCGGACTTTTTCCCCTTCCACCAGTATGGCTTTGACGGACAGATCATTCCACAACTGATCCGAGGGCTTGCGGCTCTGCACAGTGCCTTTCCGGTCGGCCAGGACCGCCTGTCCGGCTGCCTCTGTCCGGTCCGGACTTTTTCTGACGGCTTCCTCTGCTTTGTTCAATGCTTCACGGGCCAGTTGATAACAGGCATCCCAGTCCCGGGTTTTTCGTTTGGCAAGTGCGTCATTCTGCAGTTGAATGGCCATGGCAATCATTCCGGGAGCAAAAACTTTGGCACCGGCCTTTGACGCTTCATCTATGGCCTGCTGGGCCTTTTTCAGTTCATCTGCTGCTTTGTTGATAATGGGATCAGGCAGCTTCAGGGTCATGTTCGGCTTCACATCAGCCGGTGATTTCAGATTGTTCGTTCTGAGAATTTCAGTCCAGAGATTGGGATCATCCAGATATGTCTTTGCCAGGTCCCTGATATTCTGGCCTTCTTTGACAATAATGGTCTCAGGGCGTGTCCCTGCATCATTGTTGCCATTTTGGGCACTCACTGGTGATACAGTCAGAGCAATAAGAAAAAAACTATATAAAAATTTCATACAATACCCCCAAAGACTTATAAACCCTCTCAGATAATGGCAGATTTAAGGTCTCAGAATCCGTGTTTATCCGTGTCCGGCATAAGTACCTGGCCATATATTTTATGAGGAACCGCAGACAGACGCAGATGCCTGTCTGCCGCGGACTCATCCGCGTTCATCCGTGTTCATCTGCGGTTTGTGAAAGCTGTTTTCCCGGGAAAAAATCCCGGAAAACTTTTGCCCGGGCACTTATTATTTTTTGGACAGTCCCTAAGTACCTGATTAAAAATTTCCAGTTTCTTTTTATAACACAAGTAAAAAACAATAAAGTTATGACTGAGTGCCTGAAAAGAAAAATTCTATTCGTTTCATAAAGAAGAAGGAAAGTCAATAGGGTAAACACAGTATTTCATGGTAGCATTACCCTACTGTCCGGGTAGCCTTTTTGATATTTGCTCTTGAATTTGCAGGTTGGATTTATTATTGTTCTATTCACTTGGCAGTGAAAAGTTGAAAGTTACTTTGAACTTTTTACTTTCAACCTGAAACCTGAAACCTGAAACTTAAAACCTAAAACCTAAAACCTAAATATTTAGTGAGAAATTGAATGACATCTGAATTTATTCACCTCCATGTTCACACCCAGTACAGCCTTTTGGACGGTGCCATCCGAATTGACGCCCTTTTAAACCGTGCAAAGGATTTCAGCATGGATGCTGTGGCCATTACCGACCACGGAACCATGTTCGGGTCTGTTGAGTTTTATGAAAAAGCGCTGAAAGTCGGGATAAAACCGATTATCGGCTGTGAATGCTATCTGGCCCCGCGCCGTCTCACAGATAAAACCGCGGCTGACGGCAAAGGACTCTCTCATCTGGTGCTTCTCGCTGAAAATCAGGAGGGGTACCGCAATCTGTGCCAGTTGGCGAGCGTTGCCCAACTCAAGGGATTTTATTATAAGCCCCGGATAGACAAGGAGCTTTTAAAGCAGCACAGCAAGGGGCTGGTTGCCTTATCAGCATGTCTTCACGGTGAAATTCCCCGGCTGATTCAGGCGGGAAAGACAGATCAGGCTGATGAGGCTGCGCATTTTTATCTGAATGTCTTTGGGGAAAACAGCTTTTTTCTTGAAATTCAGGAAAACGGCCTTGAAGTTCAGAAAACGGTCAATCAGGCCCTTCTGGAAATGAGTCGGAGGCTTTCCATCCCGCTGGTTGCCACCAATGACTGCCATTATCTTGACAAAGAAGATGTTCGCGCCCATGAAGTGCTTTTATGCATCCAGACCGGAAAGACAATGAATGATCCTGACCGCTTCAGATTCGGAACCGATCAGCTCTATTTCAAACCCAAAGAGGTGATGCTTGCCGATTTCAAGAATTATCCGGAGGCGACTGACAATACCGGGGTCATTGCCGGACGGTGTGAGATTGAATTTGATTTCAAGACCTATCATTTCCCGAAATTTGATGCTGATTCCGAACTGACAGCAGATGAAATTTTTGACCAGAAAGTCCGGGAAGGCTATGCAAAAAGGCTGACGGAGATAAAGGCAAAGCACCCGGATATTGATGAAAAAGCGTATCAGGATCGTCTTGAATACGAGATTTCAATTATAAAGGATATGGGATTTCCGGGGTATTTCCTGATTGTTGCGGATTTTATCCAGTATGCAAAAGAGAATAATGTTCCGGTGGGCCCGGGAAGGGGATGTGTCTGGCCTGACTCAAAAGTGTTATTGGCAAACGGCAAAGAGATCCGGATACAGGATATCGAGATCGGTGACAGCGTCATCACACATTCAGGAAATATACTGCCTGTTCAAAATAAAATGGCGTATGACTGTGATGAAGAGATCGTTCAGATAGATGTTGCCAATGGAGTATTATCTCTGACACAGGATCACAAAATATGGGCGATTCAGTCGAAAACATGCACTGTGAATCATCATAAAACAAGTTCTGTGGTTTGCAAGCCTGCGTGCAACAGACATTGTTCTGAAAAGCCTTTTGAGGACTACCAGTTGCAATGGGTCAAAGCAGGGCAGCTTAAAAAGAATGATTTTGTCGTATTCCCGAGAATAGCCTCGGAAAACAAAGACATCATCTTCGACCTTGCAGATTTTGTTGAACAAAAAGAGCATATCAGGTGTGATGAGAATCACCTGTGGTATGAAATCGGAACAAACCATCTCCAGACCAAAAAGATTCCGAAAGTTGTCTGTTTTGATCATGATTTCGCAAAGCTGTTAGGGTATTATATCGCAGAAGGCTGGTCAAGATTAGGTGAGCAGGAATGCGCGGTAGGTTTTGGATTTCATAAAGAAGAAACGGAATATGCAAAGGAAGTTCAGCAACTGTTAAAAACAGTTTTCAACTTGGAAAGCAAAATTATTTTCCATAAAACCAAAAATTCTTTACAGGTTCTCGGATATTCAAGGATCGTAGGGGAATTTCTGACATCTCTCTGTGGAAAAGGCGCTTATAATAAGCATATTCCGTTTAGTATCGTTTCAGATGGAAAAGATGAGCTGTCAAGGATTTTAATTGCTTATATGTTCAGAGGAGACGGGTATGACGGAGCAGGTGACCAAACGATAGCTGTAAAATATTCGACGATATCTCCGACATTGGCATCTCAGCTGAGGTTTTTATTTGCCCGTTTCGGATATTGGGCATCTGTAATAAGATATGAGAAACGGAAGGAAAAATGGGCAAATGAACATTCTGTCAAACTGTCAGGCAGGCAGTTGTTGCAATGGAACAATGACTTTCCGGCATTTCCCATACAAAATGGAACGCAGAAGTTTTACAGGAATGACAGTTTTTATGTTGATGAACAATATGTTTACTTAAAAATAAAGAAAGTTGACACGTCAGCATATAAGGGGAAGGTTTACGATATTACTGTCTCTCCGGACACCTCTTATGTGGCGAATTCAATGGCTGTTCATAACTCTGCCGCGGGCAGTATTGTCGCCTATTCCATGGGAATCACAGACCTTGACCCCCTTGAACACGGCCTCATTTTCGAGCGGTTCTTAAACCCTGCCCGTACCAGCATGCCGGATATTGACGTGGACTTTTGCATCAACGGCAGGGAAAAAGTCTTCAAATATGTGGTGGAGAGATACGGCGGCGGTGATTATGTGGCCCAGATTATCACTTTCGGGAAACTGAAGCCCCGTGCTGTGATTCGTGATGTGGGCCGCGCCCTTGATATTCCGCTGCGCGAAGTGGACAGCATTGCCAAAATGGTTCCGGATGTGCTGAACATCAGCCTTGACGATGCGCTCAGGCAGGAGCCGAGACTCCGGGAACTGGAAACAGGCAGGCCCGATCTTGCCGATCTGATAAAAATCTGCCGTGTCCTTGAAGGGCTGACAAGACACGCGTCCACCCATGCCGCGGGTGTTGTCATCGGGGACAAGCCCCTTGCGGAATATCTGCCCCTGTACAAAGGCAAAAAAGACGAAGTGGTGACCCAGTTTGACATGAAATATGTCGAAAAAATAGGCCTTGTCAAATTTGATTTCCTGGGACTTCGCAACCTTACGGTAATTGAAAAAGCACTGTCCCTGATTAAAGACCAGAAAGGAACCGCACCGGACCTTTTGAATCTTGATTTTGACGACGCAGACACCTATCGCCTCCTTTCAGCTGGGAATACCACCGGCGTGTTTCAGTTGGAAAGCTCCGGAATGAAAGACCTTCTGTCGCGGTTAAAGCCGGCCTGTTTTGATGATATCACCGCACTGGTTGCCCTGTATCGCCCCGGACCCCTTGACAGCGGCATGGTGGACGATTTTGTGGAACGGAAGCACGGCAGAAAAAAGGTCGAATATATTGTCCCTGAACTTGGGACGATTTTGCAGGAAACATACGGTGTGATTGTCTATCAGGAACAGGTCATGAAGATTGCCGGGGTTCTGGCCAATTATTCCATGTCCGAAGCTGACGGCCTGCGTAAGGCCATGGGAAAGAAAATTGTTGAAATTATGGCCGAGCATCGGGAGCGGTTCATGAAAGGGTCAGCGGAGAATAACATTCCCGCTGGAAAAGCAAAGCAGATATTTGATTTAATGGAGAAATTCGGTGGATACGGCTTCAATAAATCGCATTCCGCCGCGTATGCCCTCATCGCGTTTCAGACTGCCTTTCTGAAAGCCCACTATCCGGTGGAGTTTATGGCGTCTCTGCTCACCAGTGAAATGCACTCCATTGACGGCGTGGTGAAATATATCGCTGAATGCAAGAGCAACGGCATTTCTGTCCTTTCGCCCGATATTAACGAGAGTGGTATTGAATTTACGGTCAGCGGATCAAAAATCCGGTTCGGACTCGTTGCTGTGAAGAATGTCGGCGAGGGGGCCATTGAGGCCATCATTGAAGCGAGAAAAGGTGGCAGATTCTCCTCCCTGTTTGACTTCTGCGAGCGGGTTGACCTGAAAAAAGTGAACAAGCGGGTTGTCGAAAGCCTGATAAAATGCGGCGCGTTTGATTCCACCAATGACAGCCGTTCCCAGATGTTTTCCGCTATGGAAGATGCGCTTGACTACGGACAGAGAGTTCAGAAGGAAAAAAGTGGGCCGCAGATGTCCCTTTTTGACGTGGGGGACACGCAGAAGATCAATGCGCCGTCCATGCCGGACGTGAAGGAATGGGATGAAAAGAAGAAGCTGACTTTGGAAAAAGAATCTCTCGGTTTCTATATTACCGGACATCCGCTGGGCCGCTTTGAGGATTTGCTGAAAAGGTTCACAGATACTGATACCCTCTCGTTAAAGGAAAAGAATGACGGAGCCGCAGTCAGAATCGGAGGCATCATCACAAGGGTGAAGGCCATTAAAACGAGAAAGGGAGATGATATGGCGTTTATCATGACGGAAGACTTGCACGGGACTGTCGAAACAACGGTCTTTTCTTCGGTTTATGAAGATGTCAGAGATATTCTGACGGATGATACGCCTATTCTTATTGAGGGGCAGGTGCAAAAGGATGAGAATTCGGTGAAGCTGCTGGCAGATAAGATCATTCATATGGACAAGGCAGAGGAAACATGGACGCAATCTGTGAATCTCAGGCTGGATATTACACAGACAGATGAGAAACTGCTTCCCAAGCTGTATGATATTCTCAAAAGACACGCGGGGCCGTGCAAGGCTTATCTTCGTCTGGTGGATCCCGGGAAGACAGAGGTTATTGTTGATTTGTCTGAGAAAATAAAACTGAAGGCGGGTGCGACCCTGTCCTCCGAGGTGAAGTATCTGGTCGGCTATGAGGCTGTGGAAACCGTTTCCAAACGGGCGGAGGTGGGGGCAAATGTGAAGAAAAATCGGCAGTTCGGATATCGGAAATAAACCTGAATGGCCGGCTTCAGCTTCAGAAAAGCCGAGGGATAAATCCCATACGCATCAAGCTGAAATTGCCGGACTAAGATTGCCGGACGGAGTTTGCAACCCCGTCCGAAACCTTTGCTGGCTGGGATTGACGGAATATTGCGGACGGGGTTGCAAACCCCGTCCGGCAGATGGAACTATGTCTTAGCTGGCTTCAGCCTGCTTTGGCTTTCAGCCTCGGAATTTATTCCGAGGCTTCAGGAAAACATTAAATGCAGATACGCAGGAACAGATGATGAGAATCAAACATTTATCTCTCAAAAACATCGGGCCTTTCATTGAGGCCGATATGGAATTTTTGAATGACTCGGATAAGAGCCCGCCTGTTGTTATGATTACCGGCGAAAATGGCACGGGCAAAAGCATTATTCTTGATGCGATTCGTGGAATGTTCGGTCCGCATTATGGTATGTTGGAAAGAAATATCCGCAGACGGAAATGTGATGGCGAACCGAAAATCACACTTGAGTTGGAGGCAGACCAAAAAAAGCATGTCCTGATTTCTGGCGAAATTCGAGAGAAAGATATTACTCCTCCCCCACGAGCAGGAGAGCATCATTCACTGATGAAGATTCCGGGCAATGTTAATGATGGTGGCAATTGTCCAAACTGGATTGCGGACTTTTGGCCGTCAGCACCAGCAGGGGGGGCATATAAAGTTGATACGTTTAAAAATCCACAGCATAGAGCCTTTCTCTTCAAGGCATTAGATGGCAAGAAAACAAAGGAAAGCATCACGCAGCTTATCTGCCATTTTGACTACGTCAGAGACAGCCGGGACACACAGGAAAAGGCAACGGGTGAACGCCTTTATGAAATACTTGAGAAAATTATTGAGAACAGTCTGTTGGATGGCGGCAGGCTGAGTCATGTAGGCCGTTCAACTTATGAGCCGATCATCATCCAGAACGATCAGCCTGTGAGTCTGGAGAATCTCAGCGGCGGCAATGCGTATCTTATCCAAAACATGGTGGGTCTGCTTGGCAAGATGTATTCTGTGCATGTTTTACGACAGTCCCCCCTTTCCGAACTCTGCGAAACGCCCGGGCTGCTCCTGATTGATGAGGCTGAAAATCAGTTGCATCCCAAATGGCAGAAACGGTTCATCCCGTCTGTTCTGGATATCTTTCCGAATTTACAGATTATCGTCACAACCCATTCTCCTTTTATCATATCCTCTGTTCCCAATGCCCGGCTTCTCGTATGCAAGGCCAAAGCAGATCACTGTATCGTCGTTGATGAAACTGCCGAATATACCAACAAACCTGTGGATGAGATTCTGATGTCTCCTCTGTTTGAAGGAACGCAGCCGTTTAATGAGAAAATCACCCGTCTGATAGAGCAGTTGGAATATGCGATCATGGCAGATGATGAAAAAGGGCGTGAGCGTGTTGAGGCTGAATTAAAAGCTCTGAATCCTGATTATTTTTCTTATTTTGATATGGACAGGCTGTTGGAGAAAATTGCTGAGAAAGGAGTGAATAAGTGATTACAATAACGAGACTGCCTGAACCATCGAAGCTGACTGAGAAGAAAGACAAATGGCTGGCTGCTTATCTTAAAAAAAAGGGGGAAGTTCCCAAACACAGGCCGCCTTCCGGCCAATATGCACATAAGGAAATCCGTGATATTCTGGAAAGAATGAGCAACAATAAATGTTTTTACTGCGAGTGCAAACTTGGCGAAGACTCTGAAATGAAAAGCGAGGTTGACCATTATATTGAAGTGGCCGAACAGCCGAAATTGGCTTTTGACTGGAATAATCTTTATCTGAGCTGTTATGATTGTAACAGGAAAAAACTCTCAAATGCGACGATGCCTGTTTCCAACTGTTTAAATCCGTGTGACACAGCAGAAAATCCTGCTGACCATCTGACCTTCAAGCATGAATATATCAGGCCAAGAGCAAATTCATCAAAAGGCTGCAAAACAATTAAGAAGTATAAGCTGGACCGCTCTGAACTGAATTATTCCAGGCTGAAATGGGTACAAAGGTTTGAACATTTTCTTCGGAAACTGCGTGAACGACAGCTTGATAACGAAGGTCGGAAGCTTACGCTTCGGGAAAGGGAAGCAGTTAACAGCTTTAAGGAACCGCATCACGCTTTTTCTTTGATGTTCAGAGTTTATCTGTCAGAGGAAGACCTGTAAATTATTCTGAAGGAGGTTATCATGTGTAATTCAAATCAATGTTTCATGGCTGTGGTTACAGCTCTGGCACTGCTGCTCAGAGTAAGCTGGAGATCATTCAGACGAATATTTCCCGACTTTATTCTGCCTGTCCTTATAAAAACACAGCGTGGAACAAAATGTTATCTTTCAACACAATGAAACCCTCTTTGAAATATAATCAGATAAAAAATTTTCTGATTATAACGGAGTCCCCATGAACGTGCCTGTGAATGGAACATGCACGGGGGTTCACGTTCATGGGCACGTTCAAGGGCCTCCCCTGAAAGCGTTATAATCAGAAATTTTTTATTGACTGTCTGGCTATTTCGTGGCTCTATGCGTTTTATACATAAGTACCCGGCCAAAAATTTTTCAGGGATTTTTTTGGGAAAACAACTTTCACAAACCGCGGATGAACACGGATGAACGCTGATGAGTCAGCACCCTGCGTTCATCGGCGGTTCACAATAAAGAGTTGTTCCTCGTATGCAAATACCTGAGAATATATGGCCAGGTACCAGATTATCACTGACAATAATAATTTAACAAAAGGAGAATTAAGAATGAAGAGTTACAGATTAAGGGTTTGTCTCAGTCTTTTTGTATTCATGGCCTTACTTTCAGGGGCCCATGCTTTTGCTGAAAAACCCATTATTATCGGAGCACCCTTGTCAACGGCCTATCTTTATGGATGGGATGCAGAAAGAGGTATCAAACTTGCCGTGGATGAAATCAATGCAGCAGGCGGTGTCAATGTAAATGATAAAAAAAGACCATTTAAGGTTGAAGTCATTGATACCCGTGACCTTGAACCGGGAGTCCCGGTGAGTGAAGCATTGATGGCACTTGAAAGGCTGATTTTAAGTAAAAAAGCGGATTTTATTCTGGGCGGGCCAAACCGTTCGGAAGCAGCCCTTGCTGCTATGTCCTTATTGTCCAAGCATAAAAAAATCTCCATTGTCACAAGTGGTGTTTTAACTCCCAAATATCATAAAATGGTGGCTGAAAAGTATGAAAAGTTTAAATATTGCTTCAGAATCCACGGGGAAGCAGTAAATCTGATCGGTGAGATGATTGCAAACTTTGCAGACCTGAAAGAAAAGCATGGTTTGACCAAGGTGTTTATCATGGCTCAGGATGTGTCCCATGCAAGAGGGGCTGCAAAAGTGATGGGCAAAGTGGCCAGTTCCAAGGGATTCGAGGTGACTGGAACTGAAATTTTCCCCACAGGCACCACAAATTTTTCCATGGCACTTTTGAAAGTAAAAAAAACCGGTTCGCAAATTATCAATATCTGGATGGATATGCCTGAAAGCGCAATTCTGTTAAAACAATGGTATGATCTTAAAATACCGGCATTGCCTTTTGGTTCAACCCTGGCTGCAGCAGAACAGCCCGGATTCTGGAAAGCCACTGAAGGTAAGGGGCAATATACTCTGTGCAATGTTGTCAATGCGGGTAACGCACCTTCTGATGCAACCGAATGGACCATGAAATTTTATAATGCCTATGCCAAAAAATGGGGTGTTGAACCTGAAGGTCTTGGATCATCAAGCTCCTACATGGCTGTCTATGTGTTAAAGGATGCCATTGAAAGAGCAGGAACACTTGAATCAGATAAAGTTGTGACTGCTCTTGAACAGACTGACATGATGGGTGTTTACGGAAGACTCAGGTTTGATCCCAAAAGCCATCAGGTCATTGCTGCTCAGGATCCCAAAGACGGTGCTGTAGGCTCCATCCTCCAGTGGCAGGATGGCAAACGTGTTGTGGTATATCCGAAAAGTATTGCCAAAGGCAGTATTCAACTTCCACCGTGGATGAAATAATTTGAGTTATAAACCTTATTGCCGGACGGGGTTGCAAACCCCGTCCGGCAGAGGAGTGCGTCCGGCAGAGGGGGTTGCAAACCCCGTCCGGCAGAGGAGTGCGTCCGGCAGAGTGACTGCCTGTGAAATCATATACAGCCACAAAATCTGTCAGAATCAGGAACATTTTAATTGGGAACTTTCTATGGAAATTTTAGTTTATGGGACCATCAATTCAGTATCTCTTGCATTAATGGGATTGGGCTTTGCCATGGTATATGGGATCAGCCGTGTACCCAACTTTGCACATGGGGCACTGTATATTATCTGCGGGTTTGTGACCTGGACTTTGTTTCAAATAGTCGGTCTGTCTTATTTCGTGGCAATTATTCTTTCCCTTTGTGTGAACGGAATTTTGGGAATGTCAATGTACCGGTTTGTCCTGATAAGGGTCAGGGGAATGAGTATTTCTGAGATTATTGCTTCCTATGCCATCGGACTTGTCATCCTTGAAGGTTTGCGGTTTGGCGGATTCAGAGGCATGACTTACACCCTGCCTGTGTTCATGGAAGGAAGTCTCATGATCGGAGGCGTTCCCGTAGATTATCACAGGGTTGTTATGACGATTATCGGCGTTGCCCTTGTGGCAGGATTATGGGTGTTTACTCATTATACCAGGATCGGGCTTGCGTTGCAGGGTATGGCGCAGGATGAACGGGCAGCAATGATGCTTGGCATTGATTCGGATTTCATGGCCATGGTGGCCATGGGGTTCGGTGCTGTGCTTGCAGGTGTCGCTGCAATACTGATTCTGCCCCTCGGCAATATTGTGGTGGAATCAGGATATCATGTTCTGATCATGTCCATTGCTGTCTGCATTGTCGGAGGCCTGGGTTCATGGATGGGTGCCTTTTTTGCAGCCTTTATCATAGGTTATGCCCAAATTCTGACCGTCGTATATATTGGGTCACATTTTCAAATGGTGGTAGCAATTCTGGCTATAATCCTGACACTGATACTGAAACCGTCCGGCTTGTTCGGTCAGCAAAAAGAATTGGAAGAGAGGGTTTGAAAAATGAGCACTCAAAAATTAAGAAAAGAGCGGATTGACCGCGGGATCAAAGTCAGATCAGACGGACTTTATGCATTAATGTCTCTGCGGGAACTTTCCTATCTGACGCTGCCCCGATTTGTTCTGATTGCCGGAATGCTGTCTCTTCCATTCCTGATGCCGGATATGTACTGGCAGAGGGTTATTTCAATTGTCTGTATTTATGCCATTCTGGCCCTGAGTTTTGATTTTTTGGCTCACTATGTGGGACTGGTTTCATTGGGAGGAGCATTTTTCATCGGAACAGGAGGGTATGTTGCCGGGATATTAAATTCATATTATGGCATTCCTCCTGTTCTCACTGTTCCTCTTGCTGCAATTATCGGCGGTGCCATCTGCACACTGATGCTCCTGCCCTGCCTGCCATTGAAAGGGGTGTATTTTGCCATTGTGACTTTGATGTATCCCTTATTTATGGCAAGGATAATTGAAGCCTTTGATCTTTTCGGAGGTACAGACGGACTGGCCGGAATTGACAGTTTTTCTTCTGCTTTTGCAGAGCAGTATCTTGTGATCTGCACAGTGCTGATTTTTTTATTTGGGTTACGGCGGTTTGTCACAACAGATATGGGTCTGATCTTTACAGCTGTCATGGACAATGACCAGGCAGTGAAAGCCTCGGGTATCAATATTACCAAATACAAGGCACTTGCCGTATTCATTGCCTCTTCTGCGGGATGTATGGCAGGTGCGTGCCTCACACATATCTACATGTGGTCAGGCATATCCCAGTTTGCCCTTGATTTTTCCATATTGCCTATTGCAGCCACAGTTATTGGCGGTGCCGGAACACTTGCAGGACCTGTTTTGGGGTGTTTTATCCTGGTTCCTGTATCCGAGCTTTTAAGGGATTTCGGAACATTGAGAATTGTATTTTACGCATCCGTTCTTGTCGGATTCATCCTTTTCAGAAGTGACGGTATCATGGTTTTTATGCAAAGAAAATATGAACAGTTTGAAAGGTGGACAAAAATATGAATCAGGATATGGCTGAACCTATTTTACAAATGGATAAAACATCCAAGTCCTTCGGTGGTGTTCAGGCTCTCAGAGATGTCAGCTTTGATGTTTTCCCAGGTGATGTCTTAGGTATCATAGGACCCAACGGATCAGGAAAGACTACCATTGTCAATTGCATCACAGGTTTTGTGAAACCCACATCAGGCAGGGTTTATTTTAAAGGTGAGGATATTACAGGTCGGCAACCCCATAAGGTTGCCGATCTTGGTGTGACAAGAACATTCCAGATCATGCGACCTTATTACAGCTTACCTGCCTATAAGAATCTTGTCATTCCGCTATTTTCCCCCAGAGCCAAACGGACAGGGGGATGGCGGGGTGGCGGTCGCCTTGGGAACCGGCAGACAATTGCCATTGATATTCTGGAAGAGATCGGATTTGAAAGGGACTCCTATATTCCTTTCAAAAAAACATCCACTTTGCCTACAGGGTACTTGAAACGGCTGGAACTTGCCAGATGTCTTGCACTGAAACCTGAGATTATTATCTGTGATGAAGTATTTTCCGGACTTTCCATGAGCGAGATAGCTTCCATGGTGCCGTTGATTCAACGACTTCAGGATGAAGGCATTACCATCGTCATGATTGAACACCGATTAAGGGAGCTTTTTCAGGTTGCCAACCGTGTCATGGTCTTAAATTTTGGCCAGAAACTGACTGAGGGAACACCGACTGAGGTTATGGCAGATGAAAAGGTTAAGGAGGCCTATTTTGGATCGGAAGAAGTTGAGGAGGTTATGATATATGCTTGAAGCCAAGGATCTGATGGTTTTTTACGAGAATATGCTGGCTCTTAACAATATCAGTATCAAATGTGATGATAACCAGATTGTCGGAGTGTTCGGAGCAAACAGTGCGGGCAAGTCAACTCTCATGTATGCCTTATCCGGAATCATGCTGGATATTCAAAAAAAAGAAGACATGGCAGGAGGGGAAAGGATCACTCTGACAGGAGATGTGCTGCTTCAAAACCGGAGCATCATGGATATGAAACCAAGTCTTCGGGCAAAGGCCGGAATTATCCTTTGTCCTGAACGACGTCGTCTGTTCAAAGAAAGCAGTGTCCTTGAGAACCTTCGTATTGGTGGATATCTTGCAACCAGGGCTGAGGCAAAACAAACCATGGAATATGTTATGGAGGTGTTTCCAGCTTTGATAAAACTGAAGAAACGATTAGGCGGGTTTTTAAGTGGTGGTGAACAGCAAATGGTTGCCATTGGCAGAGCTTTGATGGCACAGCCCAAGATTCTTTTGCTGGATGAGCCCCTTCTGGGATTAAGCCCATTTATGCAGTCCACTTTAATCAGGGGAATAAAAGTTATTCAGGAAGAAAGAAATATTTCTGTTATTATATCTGAACAATATGCCCGACCAGTGTTCCCTATTGTGGATTATGCCTATATCCTTGAAAATGGGGCGGCTGTCATGGAAGGAACACGGGAGGAACTCATGGATAATCCGGATGTGAAAGCAGCATATTTTGGTGTTTCATAAAAATAAGGAGTCATCCCAAATGGTGAATAATATCATTCCGCTTGAAGAGGAACTGTCTTTTTCAAGATTTGACAAAATGAGTGAAAAATATCCGGACAACACAGCCGTGTCATATCTGGGTGAACATTTTACATATAAACACTTAAGAAACTTAAGCGAACGATTTGCAGGGGGATTGCTGGAATCAGGAGTTAAAAAAGGAGATAAGGTGCTTTTATATATCCCCAACTGCATCCAGTGGGTGATTGCTTATCTTGGTATCCAAAAGGCCGGGGCAGTCCTTGTCCCGGTTTCCCCGATTTATACTTCCCATGAAATTGAATATATGATCAATAATTCAGGAGCCGAGACAATTGTCTGCATGGATACTAATTTCGGTTATGTAAAAGAGACCTTTGCAGGTTCCTGCCTTAAACGAGCCATTGTGACAAATCTTGCAGATCTTTTGCCAGTCTGGAAACGTGCTTCAGGTTTTTTATTTGACAAGGTGCCCAACGGCAAGGTGGACTATGATGATAAAATTTTATCCTTTAAATCAATTCTTAAAACACAACCTCTGACAACGACTATGGAGATTGATCCTGTCAAAGACCTTTCTTATATTCTTTACACAGGCGGCACCACAGGTTTTCCAAAAGGTGTGCCCGGCAACCATGTCGGTTCAACATCCTATATTAATGATGTGACCGATGATGTGGCAGGAGAACATTTAAAGGAAGGTGAAGATGTCTGTATTGCCATTAATCCGTTATTCCATATTATGGCTCTGGGATTTTTTATGGCCATTGGTTTAAATAAGGGCAACATGGTGGTGCTTATGCCACAACCCCAGACGGATGCCATTTTGGAATCTGTCCGGAGATACAAAGTCAGGTGGTTTTTAGGTGTCCCGGCACTTTATCGGATGATTCTGGAAAATGACCGAATAGATCAGTATGATTTGTCATCACTGCAATATTGCTTCTGCGGAGGTGATGTGCTGCCGGGCAAAGTCATGAATCGTTTCAGGGAAAAGTATGATCTTCCCATATACCAGGTTTACGGATCTACTGAAGTCGGGCATGTGACTTACAGTAAAATAGGGACAGAACCAGCTTCAGGTTCCATTGGCTATCCATTGAAAAGCCGTGAATGTATTGTAGTGGACCCTGTCACCCTGGAATGTGTCGGGGAGGGGGAAAACGGGGAACTTCTTGTCACCTCTCCTTATACTTTGAAAGAGTACTATGAGAAGCCTGAGGAAACTCAGAAAACATATATTACGGTCAATGACAAAGTCTATTGCAGAATGGGTGATTATGTCAGCTGCAAATCCGATGGTGAGCTGGTTTACATGGAAAGATCAGCTGATGTGATCAAGCACAGAGGCTACAGGGTGTCAGCTTCTGAGACTGAGGCCATACTGCAGGATCATCCTACTGTCATAAATGCCTGTGTAATAGGGATTCCCGATGAAAAGGTGGGGGAACGCATCAAGGCGATTGTAGTGCTCAAGGAGGATTCAAGAGGTGTCGGCGGTGTTGAACTGATTCGATGGTGCAGTGAAAGGCTTGCCTCATACAAGGTTCCAAGTTATGTGGAGTTCAGGGACATGCTTCCAAAATCAAAGGTCGGCAAACTGTTGCGCCGTGAAGTCAGAGATGATGAAAAGAGAAGAATGGAGAAAAAGGGCATGTAGGTGTTTATCACGGGGCACCTGACCAAATTACCATCAAATTAAGGGGGACCATCATGAAGAAGGGAATCAGAAATTTTTTCAACATTATTTGGAAACAGGGGGAAGCCTGGGCTTCGCTGCTGTCACCCTGGCCGACACCGACAGGGACGGGGATCCCGAGGTGATCGTGGGCAGATTCGTCCTGAACGGTGATTTGTGTGGGAGAACCCGCCCCGGGGCATTCAGGCCGTGTATGTCTCGGCCGATG
>JAOZLU010000318.1:0-5796 GCA_029934695.1 Desulfobacterales bacterium
AACATCCAACATCTAACATCTAACTGAACGTGTAAAATCCGATGGCAGTGTCATACGCTTTGTCAATAGCGTTATTAGGGTCTCTGGAGCAGAATTCGGTACCGATCATGCAACCGGAAGCTGTTTTCACAATCACCTCTTTTTTAATCAATGTTTTCTGAGGGTTATCCAGATTAAACACCACAGATAACCTGTCGCCGACTTTCACCCTCTCTCCCGTCAATTCGAGTTTCAAACCGGAACGAGACAGATCTTTTATGGTCATTGGCCTTCGGATGCCTTCCTGGGGCAGTACATAAGTGCCACTGATATTTACATTTTTCCGGTAAAATTTCCTTCTTTCCAGAAGAACAGTCTGAGAATGCCCGCATGAACATGTATGCTGTATCCTGACTGCCTTATTGATATCCTTGTATTCCGAAACATCCGCAGTCGTTTGCTTTTTACATTTCGGACATACAAATGTAGCCATATTATCGTTGTTTATAAAAACCTTCTTTGTCTTTTCTGTCATTTTAACGGTCCTGAATTTTTATGGGATTTATTGGGTTCACAGTGGTCGAATCCAAGCTTTTCGGCATAAGTGCTGCACACTGCCGGGCAACATTCAGTTTTATATCAGAATCATTTTTACAGAAGCTATAGCAACATATTTTTATTTTGTCAAAAGCATTGTCGGCAGTGAAAAATTGAAAATTGAAAGTTGAATCTGTCGCCAAATAATTTCAGACGGACAAATTTTCAACTTTTCACCTTGAATTTTTCATTCCTGAGTTATAAAAGACCTTCTTTGAACCATGCAACAGCTTCCCGGATAAATTCTTCCTGATGTTTTTTGCTGCTTATGCGGTGGTCCCCTTTTTCCTGTATGATCAGCCTTTTCGGATTGCCGACGTTCTGATATATTTCAAGAGCTTGGGAAAGCGGGATGACGCTGTCAGCCTCGCCATGAAATATCAGAATATTACGAATGTTTGAAAGCGTGTCAGAAATATCGAACGGAAGGTCTTTTTTGTAGAACGACGGGGCCGGCCTGTTTGAATATGCTGATTTTTCAATGGCTTTGGCAGCTTCCCCAGTGGAACCTATGCGCACAGGAGCGGCAACGGTGACAATCGCGTCAATATCAAGCCTGTCTGCTGAAGCCAGACACACGGCACCTCCCATACTGCTGCCGAAAAGTCCGGTTTTTTTTCCGACATCATCTCCGGCCTGAAGCGTTTTTACGGCGTTTATTAAATCATTGCACCTTGCACTCAGAGAAGTGACATCGCTAAAAATGTCTTTGCTTTCCCCACAGCCGCGATGGTCAAACCTGAAAAATGCAATGCCGTAGCGGTTACATTCCTGCGCCAGTGCGATCTGTTTCGGGGAATTGCCGCTGCTGAAAAGGCCGTGAGATCCCACAATAACAGGGGGGCATGGGGCCGCTGGCAGATGCAGGGTCCCTTTCAAACGAAAATTGTCGGATGAAAAAATAATCTTTTTGCAAATTGAATTCATTTCTGTTTTTACAAATATTCGTCTTTAAAATTTTTACCGTGAAAATTCCACCTGTAGAACAATTTTGCAAATTGTTCCGAACGGTTTGCCGGACGGGGTTTGTAACCCTCCTCGCCGGACGGGGTTTGTAACCCCGTCCGGCAGTCTTGGCCCGTCCGGCAGTCTTGGCTTGATGTATATGGGTTTGTAACCCCCCCCCTCGCCGGACGGGGTTTGTAACCTCGTCCGCAATGTTTGCCGATGACTAACAATGAATGTTACGGATAACTGTCTGCATATACATTTCTATATCTTTAACAATTGTAAAATTAAAAAAATTATGGTATGTTACAATTTTAATTTACGGATCAGCATGACCAAGGCTCCACCAATTTCAAGTTTACGTTTCATATAATTTTTTTCAGATTGACAAACTAAAAATAACATAAAGAGTTTCTAAATGCTGTATGAAATAAAAAATGTCAAACAAAATGAGGGAGAGCCGAAGCGACGATGGTTCATAGACGAATATTTCGACCTTGTCGTCTGGCTGGATGAAGAAGATGGGGTTGAAGGCTTCCAGTTGTGCTATGACAAGTCCAGAAATCAGCACGCCCTGACTTGGCACAGGGAATCCGGATATATGCACAACCGTGTTGATGAAGGTGATGACAAACCCGGCAAACCCAAAGGGATACCCATCCTGATAGCTGACGGCAATTTTGCTTATGAAAAGGTTGCCGATATGTTCAAAGAGGAGAGCGGAAATCTGGATCAGAAAGTTGCAACGACAGTATATGATAAAATTCTGGAATATTCGACCCGGGACTCCAGAACAGATGAGGACCATTCAGCCATCAGGCAGACAGTCCTTGATTATATTGAAGGCTGGTATGTGGGAAACGCCGGACGGGTGGAAAGAAGTCTGCATCCCGAGATGACAAAAAAAAAGGTGTCCACAAATCCGAATACAGCCAAAAGCAGCTTGGAACAAACGGGTGCCATGACTCTGATGAAGGAAACAAGATGTGTGACAAGGACGCCAAAAAAGGATCGCCAAAAGGACATCATTGTTCTCGATGTGTTTGAGAATGCAGCCAGCGTCAAACTTGTGGCATCAGACTGGGTTGATTATCTGCACCTGGCAAAGTTTGATGGAATATGGGTGACAGTGAATGTGTTTCGGGAAACAAAGAAATGACAGACAAAGCCTGTTCCGGAGTGCAGTGCGCTCTGCAACTGCCAGGAGCGGCAACGATTAATTGAAAGGAGGTAATTTTTGGATAAAACCGAAGGCGGAATGAATTTTCAGTTACAGTTTTCCCCGGTGGTCCCCCTGCCCAGTGAATCATTGCGTGAGATTAATGCATGGCGCAAAATTTTTTATCTGACACAGCTTATCGGACAGGACCCGAACCGTTACGGCGGTTTTTGTTATGGGAACATCAGCCAGCGTCTGTTGTCTTATGATTCATCCGGACAGCAGATATCATTTATTATCAGCGGAACAAAAACCGGTGATCTGCCTGATCTGAATGAAAATCATTATGCAACAGTGACAGCGTGTCATACCGGACAGAATCTGATAGTGGCTGAAGGGCCGATCCACCCTTCCTCTGAGTCTCTGACCCACGGCATACTCTATTCACTGGATCATACTTTACAATCTGTAATTCATGCATATTCATCGGATATCTGGTGTCACGCGGACAGGCTCGGCATCCCTTTTACTGAAAGTTCCGCAGAATACGGAACCCCGGGAATGGCCAATGAAATCTGGCGGCTGTTTTCTGAAACGCCGGTCAGAAATCAGGGCATTTTTGTCATGGGCGGACTTGAGGACGGGGTCGTCTCTTTTGGAAAAACAATTGAAGAAGCCAGTATGATTTTATTACATTATCTGGCCTTGTCCTTTTATGCCTGATGAGCCAGAAAAATTTTGATCTGTGCCTGTGCTGAAAAGGTGGTTCGGCTTTGTTGCACCCCTTTGTTCCGGATTATTTTTCTTGACATTTTACTCTGGAAATGGATAGATGAACTTGACACTTGAAAGTGAAAAGTGAAAAGTCTGTCTGCAAATGTCTGAAACTGTTCAGCGACAGATGCCGGCCCGGGAAATGCTGGCAGGTTGCGACTGACGACGATTCAAAGCCAAAGAAAAGGAGTTAAGCATAATGGACAAAATTCTGAGGATTCAAATGGATGGGCCCAAGGTCAGCGAAGGACCGTTGGGTGACTACGCCGGCCTGGGAGGACGGGCCATGACCTCGACAATTATTTCAAAAGAAGTTCCTCCGCTGTGCCACCCGCTCGGGGAAGACAATAAGATCGTCTTTGCCCCGGGAATGCTGAGCGGAACCGCTTCTGTCATGTCAGGCCGATTGTCGGTGGGATGCAAAAGCCCACTTACAGGGGGCATCAAAGAAGCCAACTCAGGCGGCCAGGCCGCCCAGGTACTCGCCAGACTGGGTTATGCAGCCATTGTTCTGGAAGGAAAACCCAAAGATGACACGCTTTACAAAGTGTTCATTGACAAAGACGGTGTGAAGATAACCGAGGACAACAGCCTTAAAAAGCTCGGCAACTATGATCTGGTTGAGAAGATGAAGGCCGATCATGGGGACAAGATCACCTGCATGTCCATTGGCCCGGCAGGCGAAATGAAAATGTCCGCGGCTTCCATAGCTATTACGGATATGGAACTGAGACCCACCCGTCACGCGGGGCGCGGGGGTGTCGGCGCGGTCATGGGATCAAAGGGCGTGAAAGTGATTGTGCTGGATGACACCGGCATGAAAATACGAAGCCCGAAAGATCCTGAAAAATTCAAAGCGGCAAACAAGGCGTTTACCGAAGGACTTAAAAAGCATCCTGTCACCGGCCAGGGACTTCCGGCTTACGGGACCAATGTGCTGACCAACGTGATCAACGAGGCCGGCGCGTATCCGACCCGCAACTTTGCCTCAGGTCAGTTTGAAGGGGTTTCCAAAATCAGCGGGGAAACTCAGGCAGAGACAGAGACTGCCCGCGGCGGCCTTGCCACCCACGGGTGTCACCGCGGCTGTATAATCAAATGTTCGGGAGTTTACAATGACAAGGATGGAAACTATCTGACCAAACAGCCGGAATATGAGACGGTCTGGGCACACGGCGGGAACTGCTGCATTGACGATCTGGATGCCATTGCCCTGATGGACCGGATGGATGATGATTTCGGCCTGGACACCATTGAAATGGGTGTCGCCATCGGTGTGGCCATGGAGGCAGGTCTTCTCAAATTCGGAGATGCCGAAGCAGCCATCAATCTGCTCAGGGAAGTGGGCAAAGGCACCCCGCTCGGACGTATTCTGGGGAACGGCGCAGGCATAACCGGCAAGGTTTTCGGCGTGGAGCGGGTTCCTGTGGTCAAAAATCAGGCGCTTCCCGCGTATGATCCCCGCACAGTTCAGGGCATCGGCGTGACGTATGCCACCACCACCATGGGTGCGGATCACACCGCAGGTTATGCGGTGGCCACCAACATTATGAAGGTGGGCGGGGATGTGGATCCCCTGAAGCCTGAAGGACAGGTGGAACTCTCCCGGAATCTCCAGATTGCCACTGCTGCCATTGACTCCACCGGCATGTGCCTTTTTATAGCGTTTGCCATTTTGGATCAGCCGGAGACCTTTCAGGCCCTCGTTGACCTGCTCAATGGGTTTTATGGTCTGAGCATGACCGGAGATGATGTGACCGAACTCGGCAAGTCCGTTCTGAAAAAAGAGAGGGACTTCAATGAGCAGGCCGGATTCACATCCAAAGACGACCGGCTGCCTGCTTTCTTCAGCAAAATTCCGCTTTCGCCTCACAACCTCACATTCCAGGTCAAGGATGAGGAACTGGATACTCTGCATAACTGGTAGGCGAATCAGTGAATCTTCATATTATATAAGGTGAGGCCCGGATCGGGTCTCACCTTTTTTATTATAACGGCACCGCCTGAAGGTGGAACTACAAACTTTAAGGCACCGCCTAAAGGCGGAACTACAAACTTTTCGGGATTAAACCACATCTTTAGATTTTATGGAAAAACAGAATAAAACACGATATCGGCTTAATCTGCGTTTACAGATTTACCTGATTTTATGCGGGCTGGTTTTGGTGGTTCTTTTGGGAGGTCTTGTCACAATCTGGCATACTTTCCATATAGAAAGACTGATGACATCTGTTATTGAAAAATATATGGCAGCCTTTGAAATGGCCGAAGAAATGGACACAAAAAGATTATCCGGAGTGCGGAAATTGAGCGAAGCGGTTTTTCGCCCACATGACACA
>JAOZLU010000318.1:5896-7997 GCA_029934695.1 Desulfobacterales bacterium
AAATTGAGCGAAGCGGTTTTTCGCCCACATGACACAAAAAGATTATCCGGAGTGCGGAAATTGAGCGAAGCGGTTTTTCGCCAATCGCAGAGTCTTGAACAGGAGAAAATTCGGATATCTTTTCGAGTATAACCAAAGGTCTTTATTTATGATTTTTTATGGAAAAAAATACGATGTGATTGTTATCGGTGCAGGTCATGCTGGGTGTGAGGCTGCACTGGCATCGGCCAGAATGGGATGCCGTGTGCTCCTGATGGCCATTGATCTGGACAAGGTGGCGGCAATGCCATGCAGTCCCTCTGTTGGCGGCATGGCAAAGGGCCAACTGGTAAAAGAAATAGATGCTCTGGGTGGTGAAATGGCAAAGATTACAGACAAAACCGCCATGCAGTACCGAACCCTGAACACAAAAAAAGGGCCTGCAGTCCGTTCGTCCAGAACCCAGAATGACAAGATCCGCTATCATATCGCCATGAAAGCGGTGATTGAAAGACAGGCGAATCTGGATCTCAAACAGGCGACTGTGGAGCGTCTTGTCACAGAGGGCGGGAAAATTGCAGGTGTGGAAGATCATACCGGTTTCGGATACCAGGCTCAGACTGTCATCCTGGCAACCGGGACATTTATGAGCGGTCTGGTGCATATTGGTCTCAGATCCTTCAAAGCCGGAAGGGCCGGAGAATTTGCCTCTTACGGTCTCCCCGCGCATCTGAAAGAGCTGGGCTTTTCCCTCGGGCGGATGAAAACCGGCACACCGCCCCGGCTGAAAAAATCCAGCATTGATTTCAGCAAGTTTAAGGAGCAGGGGGCAGATCAGGAGGATACCGCGCCGTTTTCATTTTCCACGGAAAAAATTACCGCGCCCCAGATACCGTGTTATATGGGATATACCAATCTGAAAAGTCAGAAAATCGTCCGGGACAATCTGAAACATTCTGCCCTGTATGGCGGGATGATAAAAGGGGTTTCCGCCAGATACTGCCCCTCTTATGAGGATAAGGTCGTCAAGTTTGCCCACAGGGAGAGGCATCATGTCATCCTCGAACCGGAAGGCTCTGACACCGAGGAAATTTATGCCAGCGGTCTCGGGAACAGTCTGCCCATGGATATTCAGATTCAGTTTGTCCGGTCTGTGGAGGGGCTGGAGCAGGCCGAGATCATGCGGCCGGCTTATGCCATTGAATATGATTATGCGAATCCGGTTCAGCTGAAACCCACTCTTGAGACCAAGAGGATATCAGGGCTGTTCATGGCCGGGCAGATTAACGGAACATCCGGGTATGAGGAGGCCGGTGCTCAGGGAATATGGGCTGGTATCAACGCTGCTTCCAAGGTTCAGGGGAGGCCGCGGTTTATCTTGGACAGGTCCCAGGCATATATGGGAGTGATGACAGATGACCTGGTGACAAGGGGAACCCGTGAACCATATCGAATGTTCACATCAAGGGCGGAATACCGGCTGATGCTGCGGGAGGATAATGCGGATCTGAGGCTGATGGAAACGGGGCATGAGCTGGGTCTGATTGACGGGGATATGCTGAAAGATATCAGGGAGCGGAAAAAGCAGATTGACGCGGAGATAAAGAGAGTAAAAGGGACTGTAATCAGACCAACAGAAGAGACCAATGCATATCTGCAAACCCGGGGCACAAAGCCTGTAAACGACGGTGTGTATCTTGATCAACTTCTGAAAAGAGCCGAACTGGATTATAATGCAGTTGAGGTGCTGGCCCCGAGTACGGAGGATATCAGCAAAAAGGTGACCCGTCAGGTGGAGACAGAGATCAAATATGAAGGATATATTCAGAGGCAGCTGAGGGAGATTGAAAAATTCAAAAATCTGGAAAGGATGAAAATTCCACAAGGCTTTGATTACGCCAAAGTGCATGGGCTTTCAAATGAACTCATGGAAAAGCTTTCCGAAATAAGACCGGCTTCTCTGGGGCAGGCATCCCGCGTTGACGGTATCACGCCTGCGGCAATTTCTGTGCTGATGATTGGCATTAAAATGAATGGTGAATTGTGAATGGCGAATGGTAATTTCATCATCTTTGCTCCTTTCTGCTCCCGCTGGATTGCCAAATCCGGCGGGTTCGGATTT
>JAOZLU010000922.1 GCA_029934695.1 Desulfobacterales bacterium
GTGCCGGATATTGCCGTAAGCCCGTCATCGCTGATATTCACCAGACCGAGAACTCGATCCGCCAAAAGCGGGGCGGACACTTCCGCTTCCCTGCCCGTTTCCCGGAGCAGAGACCGTGATGTGTCCCTGCCGACCGACGGGAAATATACCACCGGTCTGATCATCCCTGACCATGTCAGAGAACACTGGAAAACCCACACCCCGTCCCGGAGATATCGTGCAAGAGAGGACCTGCCTGCCTCCAAAGACTGGAGCGTTTATGACTCGCCAGTGAGAAACCAGGGACAGTGCGGTTCATGCTGGGCATTTGCAACCGCGGCCATGATGGAGAATCTTGCAAATCAGGCAAATCTCCCTGTGAGCAGAGATTTTGCCGAACAGGTGCTGGTTTCCTGCCTGTACGGCGGCAGAGGATGCAGCGGCGGATGGTACTGGGACGCACTCAGCTATATCCGCCAGAACGGGCTTCCGCCGGAAAACTGCTATCCTTACCGGACAAACAACGGAAACTGCGGCAGCAAATGTGCGACCCCGGATTTTCTGGTAAAGATAGAAGATTTCACCCCTTCAGCCGGATTATGGGGGCAGAATAATTTCACGGTGCAGGACCTGAAAGGCGCGTTGCAGGACGGCCCCCTGTGTGTCGCCATGTATGTGGCTGATGATTTCTACAGCTACAGCGGCGGAATCTATGATTACAACGGAGGAAACTATGAATGGGGACATGCGGTGTTTCTGGTGGGCTACAATGATTCGCAGCAGTATTTCAAAGTGAAAAACAGTTGGGGAACATGGTGGGGCGAAGGCGGATATTTCCGTATCGCATACAATGATGTCACGGACAATATAAAGTTCGGCTCTTATGCGGTGGCCGCATCGGGAATCTTTGTTGACGGAGAAGGTCAGACAGAGGAAGTCACCGTGAGCAACAGCGGAACCGGAACCCTGACCGTCAGCAGCATCTCCTCGGATAAGACATGGCTGGAATTTTCACCCCGGACCCTTTCCGCACTTTCCCCGAATGAGGAAAAGATCATCACCCTGTCTGTCAAAGATTGGAACAGCGTCACGTCGCCCGGGGAAACTGCGGTGCTTGCCATATCTTCCGATGATCCTGACGAGCCTTCTGTGAGCATCACTGTGAAGGCAGCGATTCCGGTGATGGCGGCAAGACCCATGCTGACAATTTCCCCGCCGTTCTACGGAAATATTTCCACCGCATCGGACGGGAAGACACAGATCGAAGTTTCCAATGACAGCGGTGAGACATTCCTGGATGTTTCCAACGGCGGCGAAGGTACGATGAGCTGGACAACCGAATCCGACAACTCATGGCTGAAGATCACTCAGGGAATTGCCGGCACGGATTACGGAAGGGTCATTGTCGCTTATGAGGAGAATGCCGGAGGCATGAGAACCGGAACCATAACCGTTTCCGCATCAGGCGCTGTCAACAGTCCGCAATATGTCAAAATCCGACAGACGGATATGGATATGGATGCCGATGATGACGGCATGAGCGACAGTTTTGAATTCTGGCACGGCCTTGATCCGTCCAATCCTGATGACGCAACTGGCGACAGGGACGAGGACGGCCTGACCAATCTGGAGGAATATGAAATCGGAACCAATCCGAACCTCGAAGACACCGACGATGACGGTATGACAGACGGCTATGAGGCGGACAACGGACTGGATCCCCTGGTTTATGACGGAGACGGATCATCACGGTTTACAATAAGCGACGCTGTCACCGCCCTCAGAATTCTGGCAGGTATGAATGCAACTCCTGCCGGAACCAATGCGGATGCAGATGAAAACGGCACTGTGGAAATGAAAGACGCTGTTTTTATCTTGCAGGAGATTGCGGGATTAAGATGATAATCCTTTAAGTTGGGAAGCCGGGTTTGCAAAAACCCGGTTTTTTTTGTCCATTTTTTGTCCCGGAGAGACATACAAAAACAGCCCGTTCCCGGCAATGAATTGCCCGGCTATTCTCAGTCGTCGGCACTCTGTGATTTTTAAGTACCCGACCAAAAGTTTTCCGGAATTTTTTTC
>JAOZLU010000923.1 GCA_029934695.1 Desulfobacterales bacterium
ATATCGGAAAATTCCCCGTGACCCAGGGAGAGTGGAAAAAGGTGACGGGAAACAATCCGTCGAATTTTAAGAAAGGGGATGAGTATCCGGTGGAACAGGTATCCTGAGATGACGTACAGAAATTTATAAAAAAACTGACAGAGATGAGCAAAGGGAAACATGAATTCCGTATGCCCACCGAGGCGGAATGGGAGTATGCGGCCAGGAGCGGCGGGAAAAAGGAAAGGTATGCAGGGGGAGATGACATTGACTCTGTTGCCTGGTACGAAGACAACAGCGGAGGTTCGACCCACCCTGTCGGCAAAAAAGCCCCGAACGGTCTCGGCATCCACGACATGAGCGGGAACGTGTGAGAATGGTGCGGGGACTGGTTCGGGGATTATCCCCCAGATTCGGTGAAAAACCCCAGAGGACCCTTCACAGGCTCGTCCCGTGTCGGACGGGGCGGTTGCTGGTGCGGCGAGGCCGGGCTCTGCCGGGCGGCGTACCGGTTCAGGCTCTCGCCCGGCTCCCGGAGCAACGACCTCGGGCTCCGGCTGGCTCTCTCCCCAGGTCAGCAGTAAGGCAGGGATCAGACAGGCAGGAAAGGGAAAGCGTGGGGCATCAGGCTAAGACTGCCGGACGGGGTTGCAAACCCCGTCCGGCAGATTAAGGGTCGATAAAACAGATAGTTACGATATTAGCTTGATGTATATGGGGTGCAGGGGGCTTGCCCTGCCTTATCAAATCTTAAAAAGGAGAACAATTATGAGCGGAGAAAAAGACGCCATCGTAAACCTGCGCCAATCAGAGTATAACCGGATGATGCGATCCTGTAACCGGTTAGACAATGTTGAAAGCTCGGTTCGTTCCAATATGAACAGGATGGCCGGCAATCTGAGAAGCGAATTGAACAATCGGATGTCCGCAATAAACACGCGGCACGAACTTGCGGAAAGAGCAAAGGAGGCCCTGCTGGCATCCCAGCTCCGCAACAATCTCGGACAGATGATTGAAGACGCACTAAGTGAGGCAGGCTGGGAGATCACAGATGCGACTTACGAAGGAGAGGACTTCCGCGGGGCTGTTCACGTCAAATTACAAAACCTTCCGGGAGATGAAATCGTCACCATCATCGCCCCGGAACCCGGAGAAGGGAACACCATACAAAATAAGCTCAACATCTCCTTTTTTGACCACTCAACCAACGACGAGACCTTCCGCCAGGAACGCCTCAGAGCCATCACCGGGATATTCCAGGAACAAGGACTGGACTGTAAACCGCCAGTCTGCAAACAGGGCACGGAGAACCAGCCGTGCATGGATAATGAAAAGCTTGATTTTGAGAAGGTAAGGCAGATGAGCCTTGCGAAGTGAAAATAGAAGTGGAGGATAAAATAATGTCAAAAACAGCAGGGAACAATTCAAAAACTTTGCCGAAATTCGATCCTGTTCCGAGTGCGAAATTTGCCTGTGAGGTTTTAAATGAGTTGAAGATTGACGGAATTCTGATCGGACGTCTGGCAGTCTGGATGTATTTGCCAGATACGAGTGAACATGCCTATACCAAAGATTTTGATGTGGCTGTCAGCAAAAAGAACAGACTGGAAATTGCAAAATACCTGACTAACAGGGGGTATGAGGTCCGGGAACTGACGATTGGCGGTTTTAATGCGAGAATCTCTGAAAAGGATGTGAATGTTGATTTTATTGACCGATATTCGGAAGAAGTGGGCAATCTGAGTGATTTGTTCGGAGATGCCATTTCTCAGGCGAATGAAACTGTCCGTATTGAGGATACGGAATTGAAAATCGTATCTGTCGAACATCTGATTGCCATGAAACTGGCAACCACGGAAAAAAAAGATGAGGATGATGCCAAAAGACTGTTAAAAGAGGATAGAACGGACATAGGCAGGCTGAGGAAAATTACCCGCCAGTTTCTGGGAAATTTCGGCATTGTGAGTCTGGAAAGAGTTTTACTGGAAATCGGGCATAAAGAGGCACGCCAAAGAAAAAAATACGGAGATTCATAGAGTTTGTAGTTCAGCCTTTAGGCGGTTTTGCATTGGC
>JAOZLU010000924.1 GCA_029934695.1 Desulfobacterales bacterium
CTAAAGTATATCATCTTCTTGATTCTAATTGTTTTATTATCAGTCGGTTACAGGTCATTTTTTGTTGATATTTGATGCAAGTTGTTGAATATACATATTTTATCATCATATTTTCCTGACCGGTCATTTTTTTCTTGCTTTTCCGTCTCTGCCCGGCTATATAATAAGGTATACATATACTGATATCCCGAACAGAGAAAGGAGACAGAAAAATGAGCAGGAGAGAGAAGAAAAAAAAGGCCTCCGGCCTTGTCAGACAGCTGACCGGAAGAACCCTGAGATTTCTCATCATCGGGGCCGGTTTTCCTTACCATAAATCCCCTCATCTGTACCAGTGGGTATGGGTCTTCATCCTTCTCCCCTTCCTGGAGGAGGACACGCTCAGCGAACTCAGCGGAAAGTACGGCGGGGATCTGCGGAAGCTTTACAGAATTCTGACGCGGCATCCGGAGGCTTTTGAGAAACTGCTCCGCATGCTGGCCATGCCTCTGTTTTTCGGGCTTCTCGACGATTTCGGCCTTTTGGGTGAGACGGAGCAGAGCCGCAGGCGGATCCGGATCATCTTTGACGACACCAAAGCCGAAAAATCCGGTAAATATATGGAATTCATACATAAACTGTTCGACAATGCCAAAGACCGTTACATCATGGGCTACAACTATGTTCTCATGCTGGCGGTTTCCGGCGACACGGTGATCCCGCCTGCTTTCGTCCTGTGGCTGCCTGCCGGACATCCCGACCACCGCTCGAAAAACGACATCGCATGTGACGAGATCATCCGTCTGAGGAAGGCATGCGACAGGCGGGGATGCGACCTCGGAGAGGTCGAACTCACCTTTGACAGTGCCTACCATGTTCAGAAAGTCATGAATGCCGCCAATGCCGCGGGATTCCGTGTCATCAGCAAGGCGGACGGCAAATATAAGTTCAAATTTGAGGGAGAACTGCTGACACCGTCGGAAATCATAGAAAAAGTTGCGGAACGTCAGTGGAAATACCTTGAGAAGAAGCATGATTATCAGCGTATCAGGGCACATCACCACGTTTACGGAGAAGTACTCCTCGTGGTGCGTCGACGCCAGCTGAAGAATAAGAAAATCATTTACGATGTACTCATATGCAATAAATTTTTTTACACCGCCCCGAGGATTCACAAGTGCTATAAGAGACGATGGAAAATTGAGACATATTTCAAATATTACAAGCAATATCTGTCGCTTGGAAAATCCCAGTTCCAGAAAATCGGGTCGGTGCGTTCCCATCTGTCGTGCGTCGCCATGGCGGGCATAATCGTGGCACTCTTCCGTCGCCGGTTTCCCCGGAAAATAAGCTTCCTCAGGGCGGTAAAGCTGCTCCGGAGGGAACTTTGGGATATTTGACCCTGTTATTTCAACAACTTGCATTGAATTGCCCGAAAATAAGTTTCATAACCTGTTGATATTAAACATGAAGAATTAAAAGATGGTTATACTTTAGTACCCTTTGTGTTGCTGTTGCATATTTCTATAAGACGATTTTCCCATCCTTCTGGTAATTTGGAAGTTGTATGGTCAACACCCTGTGCATAATAACCAAAAGTATCGTGAAATGAAGATAATTCACCGATTACAGCTTCTATAACTTCAGCCTTGTCTTCTGATTCAGGAACCATGATGTCAGCTTCAACTGATCTGCATAGTGTCTGCCGTTTCCGACTTATGAAGGAAAGCTTGGAATGATCGGATTCAGGAAACGATTCTGCAAGATTTGGAAACTGTCCGAGAACAGATTGGCTCCCCAAAATGATAAGTGATTTTACACCGGCAATATCGCCTGCTGCCCTTATGATATGTTCCAATTCATATCTGTTCAATTTAACAATCCGCCATTGTGCTTAAAAAAATATTTAACATGCTGAAATTAAATATACTACAAACTATATTGTCAAATAATACAATCATTATATAAATATTTATTTTAACAAAAGAATGCTAACGCTTCAGTTCAGCGGCGGGCGGGGGCTGTTGCCAGCCCCAAGCCCCCTGAGAACCGTGCGTGCAAGTTTCCCCG
>JAOZLU010000319.1 GCA_029934695.1 Desulfobacterales bacterium
TTGATGTTTGATATTTGATGTTTGATGTTTGATGTTTGATGTTTGATGCTTGATGTTTATTTGATATTTGGAAGTGGAAGGCTTTTGACTTTCAATTTAATCTGAATTTAAGTTCATTTTGGGAAAGGAACGCTGAATGAATAAATTAGACGAAAATTCCTGGGTATGGGTTGTGATTCAGGACCCGGGCGGAAATGAGCAGCTTCTGGGCCAACATGATGAAGAGAACGACATATCATTTATCCCGACTTTTTTAGAGAAAGATGAGGCGCTGAAATGCTACAACAGTCTGGTTCTCGACAAGGGCCAGAAATATGAGATACAGGCAATTATCTATGAAGAACTGACAGAGCAGGCTTTTGAAAACGGATTCATGCTTTTTATTTTGAACGGGTCCGGGGAACTGCTTGACAAAGTTGCTCCAAAATAATGCGGTTACAAAATGCAGGTGGGTGAAGCAAAGCGGAACCCACCCTTTTACAAATATGGTGGGATGATAACATAACTGAGCATCAGTGTAAACTTAATGGAATCCTCCCAGATTTTCTGGATTGAATACTTTTCCCATGATCCCGGTCAGATGTATATGGCAACATTCAGGCCGAAACCGTATTTTGGCACTGAAATGTTTTATTTTGTCCGCTGGAGGCCCATCAGCCCCAACGAGCTTGAGGCAATTCGGCCTTTTGATGTTTGATGTTGAACTTGGAACTTAAATCTGAACTCGCCCGTAAATGAATGTTCGTGTTCAAGTTCAGTCACCTGTCTATTTTACTGACCATCTCCGTCAGCACTTCCCCTGCTTTTCTCCGGATGAGAGCGTCACACATTTCATCACACGGCGTTTCCGACAAATTGACGATGGCCAGAAATGCGCCGCTGTCTTTGGCGTGGTACGGCATGGAAGCGGCCGGATGAACCACCAGCGTTGACCCCACAACCATGAAGAAATCGCAGTGTTGGGAAAGAGCTGTTGCCCTTTGCACTTCCTCGGCCGGCATGGCCTGACCAAATGAAATGGTATCCGGTTTCAGATACCCTCCGCATTTGCATTCCGGGGCAGGATCGCCGGCCGCCACCCGTTTCTGGGCCTCGTCTTCAGAGGAAATTTTTCCGCAGCTCATGCAGCGGATTCGGCGGGTGTTGCCGTGCAGTTCGATAATTTTCTCGTCCGGAAGGCCGGAGGCCTGGTGCAGTCCGTCAATGTTCTGGGTGATCACCGCCTCAAGCAGTCCCATCTCATACAGTCTGGCAATGGCGAGATGCGCGGGGTTGGGCCTGGCATTTATGAGAGTGTGATACATCTGCGTTTTCTGCCGCCAGTATTCGACGCGGGCATCTTTGGAGGACATGAACTCGTCAAAATAAACCGGACGGAATTTGTCCCATATCCCGCCCTGGCTCCGGTAATCAGGAATTCCGCTCTCAGTGGAGATGCCTGCCCCGGTAAAAACAATATTTTTGCCCTGTTCAGCAATCTTCCGGGCAACGATGGAGATGTTATCTTTCATATCTGTTTTCCTTTCCTTATCTTACCTCCGAAAAAGTTTGAATTCTGTAAATAAGGGTCAATATCCTCAATCATTCACTCCTCCGGTTTTTTGCGTGGCAGGCAAACGCCTATTGCCTGAACTCTGATTCAGGGATTCGGGGATTTTCATAACGCTCATCATCGGAAAGCGGAGGCAGGTCAAAGTTCACGCTGCGTCGGATAATTTCCCATGCAAACTGCTGTTTTTCAATTTTTGGCAGTAATTCAAAATTTCTGAGAAGGTTTCGGACTGCTGTTGCCATTTTTTGTTCTCCTTTGTTGATTAAATATCTGCACGGATTATGGTCAAGAAAGGATTTCCGGGATGCCGGAGAACCCGTAATCCCTGCTAATCGCTAATCCATGTAGATCAATCCTCCTCCGGCAAATTCTCAATCATCCACTCCGCCGGGTCTTTGTGGGCAGGAGCAGGTTCTGTCCGAATCAACTTTCCTGTGATAATTGGCATTCAGAAAAATACCTCCTTCGAGAATATTCGATTTGGTGTAATCTGCTGTCAGGCTGTAATCCGAGCCGCGGGATTTAGCAATCCGGCGGGAGCATAAGGCGACGGATTTATGAATTGGTGAGAGGCAGGGAGAAGTCCTTCTAAATCTCCGAACCCACCGGAATTCGGATTCCGACCGGAGGTCTGTCCAGTTTCTTATGCCTGACAAATGCCCTTGTAAAAGCTGCAAATTCCCCCTTTGCCGACATAAGCTGCCGGAATGTTCTCTTACAACTCTCCAGGTCTCTCTCATTTCCCTGGCTGAGAGCGATCAGCAGATTCCTGAAGTCCTGCATGATGATGTAAACATAGTAGTCATATCGCTTTTTTGCATAAAACATCCTGTCAAGCCCCACTGTTTCAATGGTGATCTGCCCCATAAGACTGCCATGTCTGGCCATGATAATGCCGTATTCCTCATAACTCGTATCACCTCCGGAAAAATCAAAACTGATGTGGTCTTCAGGATTGATTTCCGGGTCTGACGGATCAATAACGGCCGGCGTCTCTCGTGACGCTGTTTCAGGATAAAGTGTTTCAGATTCGCCGGAGGTGTCAGAAAGTATCACCGGGAATTTGTCGGATTTTTTCCCGTTACATTGCGCACATGACAACAGCAGGTTTTTCCATTCATTTTTCAGGTTCCTGAAAACCGACTTGGGACGAAAATGCTCCACAGCCTTGAGATGTCCTTCATCCGGGATTCGCTGCTCACAATAACAGCATTTCCCATGCTGCATTTCCCACAGTCTTTCAACAACCTCTTTCTTATTGTAGTGCATACCTTCGGAAGGTGAATCGGCCAGAACTTCGGGAGCAGAGGCGCGCTGAATTTTAATCATCTGATTTCTCCGAACACTTTTCGTTCCAGTTCATCAATCTCCTGCCTCATCTCCTGATACAGTTCGTTGCGGATGTCCGTTTCAACGGCGGTGCGTCCCTGACGTTTTAAGATCATTTTTAAAGCGGATTTGACGGCCTGATAGCGTTCCTCATCATCTTCGGTGCGCTGATCTCCTCTGCCAGCCAGTTTTGACGCCTCGGCCAGTACCCGCTCCACTTCCGGATCAGCGTCAGTCAGGTGATCAAAAGCCCGGGAAGCCAGCACCTGATCAATATTCAGCCCGATCAGCGTATCCAGCTCATTTTTTCCGACGGTACGATCCGGTTTCAATTCGAGATGAATCAGTTTGTCCCGATATGTTTTTAACGGCAGTTTTCCGACAGCGGAGGCAAGGAGCGGCGAGTGTGTGGTTGTGACGAACTGGACTTTGGGAAACTGCTCTCTGATTCGTGAAATGATATGCCGTTGCCATTTCGGATGCAGATGCTGTTCCAACTCGTCAAGTAGCACAATACCCCCGATCTCCTCATCACTGTCAAATCGCTCCGCATAGATCAGCCATCCGATGAAATCGAGAATCCAGTGGGTTGTGCTGCGATATCCGTCGCTTAACGCCTCAAAGGGCAGACGTCCCCACGGCCCCCGAATTTCAAAACCGGTTTTCGGATATGTGATTTCACAGTCGGCCGCGTCGAGCATCAGAATTTGCAGCAGTTTTTTTTCCAATTTTTTCCGCAGCCCGGGTTCCTGACGCAGGAGGATGAGTTCCGGGTTCTGCAGGGTGATCTGATGATTGAAAAGTCCCCGGACCGCATTTATCGGTTCGTATTTCTCATATCCCGCGTATGCCGGAGCGGAACGCTGAGGGCCGTATCCGCAGACAAAAATATCGGCCCTTGAAAACTGTCTTTCAGGCCTGATGAACTGTCGGATGATCTCCGGTTCATCCTCGGACGCCTTTATGATCGTCGTGGTGATCGTATGAGGAGTCTCATTCTTTTCCTGTTTCAGAGTAATCCTGATCTGACCTTCTCTTTTTCCCTTTCTGACAAAGTTCCCGGGCGCATCTTTCATCAGGGCGACGGCATCTCCCTCATGGCAAAGACCCAGAGCGACAGCCCTCAGCAGTGTTGTCTTGCCTGTCGCGTTATTCCCCAGAATCATTGTCCACTGTATCGGCGATTCATTCTCTGCAAGGGAAACAGAGAAGTTGTCAAAACATCGGATGTTTTTCAGTTCGATTTTTGTGATGTATGTGTGATTCATTTTCCGACCCACCATTCCCTTATTGTTTCCGACTCTGTGAATTGAAATTGCCGAGCAGCACTATTGAACTAAGATTCAACATCGTTTTCTCCTTATAAGTTATTTAATTTAAAACAGTTTTTCTGTCTTTGGCAGAAATTTAATTCGGCTCTCTGAGGATTTCCTCTGCCTTATTTTTTAGTTGAAGCTGCATGTTTCTTTTCCTCCTTATCTTAACCCACGGGATTGAGAGGTTCCGCTCAGAGCAGATATCTCTGATTATAACAGATTTAGGGGAAGCTCCGATCCAAGCCCCGTAGGGGCGGCATGTTTGTAGCACCTAAGCCCCGTCACAAGCCCCGTAGGGGCGACATGTTTGTAGCTCTGTTCGGGTAATGTTTTCCTTTTATGAACAATTCGTTTTCAACGACTGGCGTAATATGAATTCCGAAAAGCCGGTGCAGAATGTCCAGACGGCGAATGGCTGAAAAATTTATGAGAGGTGTCGAGTTTGAAATAATCATTTGCCGGCTCTCCATCTGGTAAGATTTTCCAGGTCTTTTTCATAATCCTCCACATCATATTGGCGGGAGATTCCCCGTTCACCGAGAAGATAATGGAAATCCGTTTTTTCCATTTCCGCCAGCCTGTGTGCGTTGGCAAAGGGAATCAGACCTTCCCTGTATAGTTGGAGAGCAAGTTCCTTTTTCAATTCGGTTTTCCATCGTCTTCTGGGAATTTTTACCGACATCATAATGTCTTCCGGGATCGGCACTGAGATCATTTTCATAATTTGTCTCTTTTATAAGTTTTATTCCGTGTTTCTGTCTGATCCGCACGGATTGCTGATGATAAGCAAGGATTCCGTCCCGGCTGCCGAAAAAATCCTTTCTTACACACAATCCGTGCAGATGTCTTTGGCAACGATTCAGAATTTCTGAGAAGGTTTCGGACTGCTGTTGCCATTTTTTGTTCTCCTTTGTTGATTAAATATCTGCACGGATTATGGTCAAGAAAGGATTTCCGGGATGCCGGAGAACCCGTAATCCCTGCTTACACATAATCCGTGTAGATTCGATGAGTCAGAATCTCACCTCTTCTTTCCGAACAGCTGTCTGATCAGTTCCTCCCGTGTTATCTGAAAATGTTCCGCCACATCTGACAGAATGGCTGACAGTGTTCCCACACGCAGAGGGTCATGTTGCGGAATCGTGATATGATGCTCTCCGTGTCTCCGGGTCGTCAGGCGGATATGGCTGCCGGTCTGACGGGTTATCCGGTATCCCAGACCTCTGAGACGTTTTGGCAGGCCGTGTCCTGAAATATTGCGGGGCAGTTTCATGCGGCAATCAGTTCCTCATGTATAAAATGCAGACGGATCATTCCGGGTCTGTCAGCCTTTTCAAAATGGCACTGCACCGCATCCCGAAGCTGACTGTGCAGGTCAGTCAGATCGTCAGCTTCTGTGTAAACGGACACACCGACCGCACGGGCAGTGTAACCGCCCTCGGGTGTCTCCTCGACGATAAAAGTTATTTCGTTCATGGTCTTACCTCCGAAAAAAGTCTGAATTCAAAAATAAAATCCTTTAATCAAGTCGTACCATCATCATTTTTCCTGTCTCTGAGCAATTCGTCCAGGTCTGATTCTTCGGGATCATCTTCCCTCCCAGATGCTCGAATGCATGCGGATAAGCAAAGGGATCAGTCTGTATCATCCGGATCAGATTCATTGCCTTTGATTTCAGATTATGCCGTTCCAATTTCACTGCGTCTCTGCCAGCCTGCTTTGTCAGTACAATTTTATACATTTGTTCATTCCCATCCGATGTCTTTCAGGGTTGCACAATCGTTGATGTCCTCTTTTCTGCCCTCGGCAATACTCTCCGTCATTCCCGGAATGCCTTCAAGATATTCAAAGCTTCGACAAACTCCGAATTTAACTGATTTGCCAATATGGTTCTCATTTTTTTCTCCTTTCCGCCAGCCAGGCAGAGGGATAAATCCCCCGGCTGAAAGTTCAAGTACGCTGAAGCGCACTATGGTAGCTGGCTTCAGCCTGCTTTCGCTATTCCATCAGATCCCAATCCGGCACATCTCTGCCCGGCACCTTATCCAGAATCAGCCTTACCTTTGTTTTCAGTTCGGATAATGACTTTTGCGAAAAACTCGGCTCAGGAGACGAGAGGGTCTCCAGACAGTCCAACTGAACTGTAAGCAAATAACTGATCAACTGATCTGTCGGCACAGCGTTGTGCTTTGCGGCCTGATCCAACCTTATTTTCAACGCTGACGGCATTTTGAATGTCACCATCTGAATTTCATTCATGTTTCATCCTCCATAAATTGCAGAACATCCCCGGCGTGACAACATCGAACCCGAATCCTTTCAGTTCGCCTTTAAAGTCCCTGATATTTGAAGTGACAAGATATTCGCTGTTGCTGGCAAAAGCGCATTCACAAAGCATATTATCGTTCTCATCAGGCAGATTCGGTCTGAGCAGAAAATAGATCAGATGCTTCTGGGCCAGCAGGACAAGCATATCCAAAACGTCCTCTATGTTCTCAGCAGACAAATTCAGTTTTGCCAGGATTTCTTTTCTGGTCAGCACGTCGTAGTATTCAAAATAAATCGGAGAAGATATTGCCAGCTTTATCCTTTCATCCGTAACCAGACGCAGAATATGATGAGACGCTCCCCGGTTGCTGTATAATGCTGAAAAAATTACATTTGTATCAATAGTTATGATCATGGCATATTGCTTTCATTTTCATTTCAGTCTCGGAAGTTATTTCGGGGCCCCGATGTTCCATCGCAACATCAGCAGACCGTAAAACGGGTCTTGGGGCTGAGCTTCTCCCCGGGGCTGCTGTCCGAAATCCAGCAGTGATGCGGGGATTGCCGTGTAATCATTCTGTCGGATTCCGGTTTCACTGTCGTTTTTCATTTTTTCCGCAAATTCTTTGGGTTGCATATTTTTCAGGTTTTCCCATTTTTCACTGAAAAATCGTTTACAACAGGTTTTTTGCAGAAATTTCAGCAGCAGAGATTTGCCCTTGCCGCCCTCTCCCTGAAAGAATAAAATTTTCTCCCGGGTCTGCTCATCATTCAGATATTCGGCAAACCGTCTGATGAACTCATCCCGGTCCGTGAAGTTCTGCAAGGCATGGTTGCCCTCAGTTATTGAAAGTTCCTCTGACATTCCTGTGTTCATAGAGATATCCTCTGATGTGAAATTAATTTTCTCCCGAATTTCTGACCGAATAGCATGACAGGGTATATTTTTCAATACTTTTCTGAAAGCACAAACCGAGGGATAAATCCCCCGGACTTCGGCGTGAGCTCAGTCAAACGCTGAAAGCGAAAGTACGCTGAAGCGCACTGTTTAGGCGGCTTCAGCCTGTCTGAAGCTCTCAGCCAGCAATTTATTCCGGGGCTTTTCTGAGGCAGAATTGTCGGATAAACGCGGCCATCTCCATATTCTGAGCGGTGAATTTTTACAGGCCGCATTGCCGATGACAAGGGCAGGGTGTTGTCCTGAAAACCCGAAAGACGGAAAAAATCAGTCCCCCTGTTGTGACCGCTATAAAAAAATTATCCTGATTTAACGGATTCAGGGGAGGCTGCAATTTTGAGCATGTCACGCCGATATCCCACACAAAGGCACAAAGGGCACAAAGAAAAAACACTGATTGGTCCGGGCTTTCCGGTCCGGAAGCCGGGCATGAATGCATCCGCCTTTTTGTTTTACATTGGGTTCACCATCCGTCCGTAAACAATTTGCAAAATTGTTTTACATTGGCTTCGCCGTCCGTCCG
>JAOZLU010000320.1 GCA_029934695.1 Desulfobacterales bacterium
AGAAGCCGGGCAGACAGATGTGCCGGATGCCGAGCCGCAACCCCAGGGTTCAGAACAGAAAGCAGCGCCTGAAAACCAGAATGCTGACGCACCATCTTCACAAGCATCACCGGAAAGTGGAAGCAGCGGCATCACGCTGAGGCCCGGGTCCCTCTCCAGTCTCACCCCTTCGGCTCTTGTTGGCAAAGCAAAAAGTGCGGTGGCAACAGAAAAAGCAGACATGATGGCAAGAACCCGCCAGCCGATCCGAATCGGCGGAAAATCCCGATCCGGCCAGACCCAGGGAGAAGCCGGGCAGACAGATGAGGCTTCTTCCGGCGGAGGAGCGGCAGGGAGTGACCCGGAGAATCCTGAACCTTCTCCCGCGCAGGAAGAAGGGAATGCAAAAATCCAGGAAAATCTCAAGATGAGTTATATGGTTGAAGTTGACTCATTTGTGCTGGAGACAAAAGCTTTTAACAGGGCAGACGATCTGATTGCCAATGGATGGAATAATGCATGCGTCGTGAAAATGGGGAACCTCAGAGATAAAAAGGAAATCTGGTACATCGTCCAAATCGGCGATTATGATCATCTCGAAGAAGCATATCAGGCAACTTCCGAATTTGAGGAAAAAGAAGAAAGCATCGGGAAAGTCAGTCCCATGAAGCCGGAGGAACTGAAAAAGCGGAAAATGTCCGGTCCGTCCGGAGGAGATGAACCCAAATAATAAGGAAAAGATTATGAAAAGCAGAGGTCTTGTATTTGTTATTCTAAGTTTTATCGCGTTATCAGGATGCGGGTCAGTCATTCCATATTTTTGTGACCCTGAATCTTCTTTTTTTTCAGGATATTGCAAATCATACGTTCCGTTTACCAGTGAACATCGGGAAATATTCAAGGACGAGCTGGAAAAAATACAGTTCTATATTACCGAGGAAATTGTACTCACACGGATTGAAACCGGAAAAGACTATATTGACGAAGCCAGGAGTCTTCATATCAAAGGAAACAAAATCACAGAAATCACAATCCCGAAACACACACCATGCATCGCATCTGTCAGGAACAACTCATCTCAGACAAATGCAAAGGATGACACACTCTATATTCAATGCGAACCTGCTTCCCAAAATAAAGAATATATCATACCTTTCACCCGTAAACAAAGGCACGGCAGTGTTCCCAGTGACCCGAGCATATATATTTATGAGTTCAGAGAAAAAGAACTGAACTATGCCGGGAAGAAATATGAAGTTCTGTTTCAGGAAACTTATATCCCTGTCAATGAAAAAGATACTTCTCTGTATATCCATGACATTGATGAATCGAGAAACGTGAATCATGTCAGAAAAATGCTTTATCCCGTATTAATGATTAACCTTGCTGAATACCGCATCAAAGAGCAAGAAAAAAGAAGCGTCCCCGGGATAATGATCGGGGAACAAGAAAGGAGATCATCTCAATGAAACTGATGACTATCTGTATGACATTATTTCTTATCATCATTCCTGTTTCAGGCTTTGCCGGAAACAATCTCATTCTCAATGTGACCCCGGGAATTTTTCTGTACAGCCCTGATGCTGACGGATTTCGGGTGACTGACGGGGATAAGACAGGAGAGGTGGACGGCTATTTCACGAACAAAGCGACGCTGACCGCAGGTGTCGGCTTTGATACGCCCAAACTTTTTGCCGATCTGACCGGAGGTGTCGGATATCTTTACAATTCAGCATTCACCGCAGAAATGCTTTTGGCTGATCTGGCGATCCGCTTCAAAATCCGCAGAGACGAACTTACCGCGGGGCCTCATATCAGCGTTATAAAGTACAGCCCAAAATGGGATGGGGACGCTGATATATCCATGTCCGGCAGTACAGGCTTTATGGCCGGATTAAGCTTGACAATGGGATCCAAAGAGTTTTCCATAGCGGCTTCGTTGGATTATCTGAACGCCTCTTTTGACGTGGAACCGCCCGGGGTGTCGCTGGACGGCGGTGCGTTGGATATTTCAGGACTGGCTTTTCAGCTTGGCATTCTTATGAGATTCTGAAAAAAACCCGGGTTTTTTAAAAACCCGGGTTTCTCTCCTGTTCGTTTCCCGTGGCTTTTATTCGATCTCAAAGCTCAGACTGACTGAATACTCATCATATCTCGCAGTGGCAATGCCCGGCCCCGGGTACGGAACCGCAAGCAGTCTGACGCTCGCGGTGCCGTCTTCATCTGTCAGGGCAGCACCGACCGAAGGTTCAATCCTCCCGAGAGTCGCACTGAAATTAATCATCTGTCCGGGGATCGGCATTCCGTTCACATCTGTGAGGACTGCTTCGAGACGACCGGTTTTCCGGTCACTGATCTTGTCGGTCGCGGCTCCGGTTTCATCGTCTGACAATCGGATGGTCAGATTAATATCCGCTGTCTGATCTCCGGCAGTGGTGAAACCCAGACTTGACGAATACTCGCCAAATTCCACAGTGGCCACACCCGGGCCGGCATCCGAACCTGCCAGCAGAACAACAAACGCCCTTCCCTCGCTGTCAGTCAGAGATTTTCCGCCTGAAGGCAGAATCTCTCCCGATGTGGCGGTAAATGTGATTATCTGATCAGGAATCGGCATTCCGTCCGAATTGGTGAGGATCGCTTCAACACGCCCGGGGGAGTCTGCGCTGACGATATCTGTCTCATAACCGTTCTCATTCTTTACCAGCCGGATCGCCAGAATAATCTCAGGCACAGTTGTCTGATCGCCTTCTGTGCGGAAACTGACCGGCTCAGAGACATATTCGCCATAAGCGGCCGACACTTGGGCAGCACCCGATTTCAAACCCGCGAGCAGTCCGATGCTGGCCATGCCGAGCTCATTGGTCAGGGCAGTGCCGGTATCAGGCTGAAGAACACCCAGTTCCGGAGTGATACTGAACGCAATCACCTGGTTGGGAAGCGGGTTTCTGTCCGCATCAGTCAGCACAGCCTCCAACCGTCCCGGGAATTGGGCGCTGATGATGTATGCCGGTTCCCCGGTTATGCTCTCCCTCAGCAGAAGAGATATATTGACATGTCTCAGCTGATCGCCGACAGTGGTAAAATTCAGGCTGTCTGAATATTCGCCGAATTCCACAACAGCCTCGCCCGGTCCCGGAACCGAGCCTGCTGACAGAATCACCGAGGCCAGACCGTCTCTGTCAGTCAGGACTTTGCCGTCCTCGGGCTGCATGCTCCCCATTGTAACACTGAATGTGACAAGCTCATCAGTCATCGGCTTTCCGCTGTCATCCGAGAGTGTCGCCTCCAAACGTCCGGGAGATTCCGCACTGATGATATCTGTCTCATAACCGTCATTGTTTCTTACCATCCCGAGTGTGAGGTTCTTCTGATCCCCGAGGGTGTTAAAGCCGACACTTGCTGAATATTCGCCGGATACAGCTTCAGCTTGGCCGACACCCTGTGCCGCTCCCGGAAGCAGAACTGTCGCTGCCAAGCCGCGATCATTCGTCAGGGCCCTGCCGTCTGCGGGATATAAGACACCGAGAGTCGCGGTGAATATAACCATTTCACCTGACACAGGTTCTCCTCTGTTATCAATAAGCACAGCTTCCAATCGTCCGGGAGAAGCAGCACTGACTGTGTCACTGACATAGCCGGTTTCAGCGTCTGTCAGTCGAAGGGAAAGATTTGACTGATCCCCTGCTGTGTCAAATTCCACACTCGCGGAATATTCACTGAACGTCGCACCGGCCACACCAGTGCCCGGCTCCGACCCTGCAAACAGGTCAACATAAGCCTCGCCGTTACTGTCAGTGACGGCCTTGCCGGCTTCAGGCTGCATATTCCCCAGAGTGGTTGTGAACACAATCGTCTCATCCGGAATTGCCTTTCCGCTTTCATATTTGAGAGTCGCTTTCAGGCGGCCGGGAAAACCTGCGCTGATGTATGTTGTCCGATTCCCCCGCTGATCTGTCAGTTCAATGGAGAGAGCGGGCACCGGCTCTTCGACATCTGCCATAAAACTCACGCTTGCCGAACGCTCGCCGAGCTTTTCATCCCTGAATATCACTGTCACGTCTCCGGGGCCTTTTCCCGTGCCTGCCAACAGCAGAACACTGGCTTTTCCCTGGCCGTCTGTTTTGACAGTACCGGTTTTCGGGTCGCTGCCGGACGGGTGAATCTCTCCCAGAGTTGTCGTAAATTCAATATCCATGTCGGAAATCGGAATACCGTCCGTGTCTTTGAGCATGGCAATGAGAGTTCCGGGCGAATCCGCACTGATTTTGTTTGTTTCTCCTCCCTCACTGTTCAGCAGTTGCACAGTGATATTTATACCTTTCTCAACCACATTGAAAGTCAGCGTATCCGAATATTCTTTATCTTGGGTCAGCCTGAATATTGCAGAAGCATGAGCGATGCCCGGTTCGGAGCCCGACAGCAGGACAGATGCCTTGCCTCTGCTGTCAGTTGCCGCGGTGCCAGGATAAACCTCCCCTGAACTGACAGCAAAGGCGACTGTCTTGTCAGGAACAGGCGTTCCGTCCGCATAAGTCAGAGTGGCCGTCAGTCTGGTGCCTGATCCTTCTGGAACATCTGTTGTCTCATTTCCCTGATCGTCCGTCATTCGCAGAAAAATGACGATCTCCCGGAGCTTTATGTCAAAGTTCACAGATGCTGAATAGGCTTTCTGATTCTCATCCCTGAATATCACGGTTGCGTCACTGCCTCCTGCTTCTGGCCCTGCCGTGAATGAAACCGTTGCTTTGCCTTCTTTGTCGGTGTTGGCAGTTTTCGGGGAAATATCTCCTCCCTGTGACTCAAACTCAATCATCTTATTGGGAATCGGTGTTCCGTCTGCATAAGTAAGGGTTGCTGTCATGAGACCGGTTGAGCCGGCCGGGATATCACCCAGCAGAATTCCCTGATCATCTGTCAGTTGGAGAGCAATGAGAATTTCACTGACTTCTATATTAAAGCTCACGGATGCCGAATGCGTTTCCGAGTTCTCATCCTCAAATGCTGCTGCCGCGTATCCTATGCCCGGTTTTTCTCCTGCCACAAATAAAACCGCTGCTTTGCCGTCAGCGTTGGTTACGGCGGTCTTGGGATAAAGTTTCCCATCCTCTTCCGAGTCAAACTCAACTGTTTTATTGGGAATGGGTGCTCCGCCGGAATAAGTCAGCGTTGCAGTGAGAAAGGCACCTGATCCGGCAGGAATGTTCATCATATCATTACCCTGCTCATCTGTCATTCGGAGAGAAATGACGACTTCCTCAGGGTCCTGAACTTCTATGTCAAAGCTCACGGATGCTGAATGCGCTTCCGTGTTCTCGTCCGTGAATGTCGCGATAGCGTCCCCGACACCCGCTTTTGCACTTGGCACGAACAAAACCGTTGCTTTGCCTTCTCTGTCCGTGTTTGCAATTTTTGGGAAAAACTCTCCCTGTTCTGACTCAAACTCAATCATTTTATCGGGAATCGGTGTTCCGCCTGCATAGGTGAGGGTTGCTGTCATGAGACCGGTTGAGCCGGCAGGCATGTTGCTCATCAGCGTTCCCTGGTCGTCTGTCAGTCGGAGAGAGATAAATGTCCCCTCGGAACTGGCGACTGTGAAGCTCCATGGGGCAGACGTGTGTTCCCCGAATTTTGCCACAGCCTCTCCAGTGCCTGTTTTTGAACCGGCAAACAGTGCGACATAAGCCTGGCCGTTGCTGTCAGTCAGTGCGGTGCCCGATTTGGGCTGAATATTCCCCAAACCGCCGGTTGTTTCAAATCTCACGAGCTGATTGAGCATGGGTTCTCCCCTCATATCTGTAAGCGTCGCGTTCAGACGGGCGGGAGCGTCCGCGGCAATAATGTTTACAGGCTCTCCTGCGCTGTCTGTCAGTCGGAGAGAGAGAGAAATATCATTTCCTTCAATGCTGAATTTAAGAGCCGCCGGCGGATATTGGCCGAATAGAGCCGCGGCCTCTCCCGCACCCGGTGCCGGACCTGCAAACACTCTGACGACAGCCTGGCCCTTCTCATCTGTCAGGGCGGTGGAAGATTCAAGAATTCCAAGAGTCGTGCTGAATGCAATCATTTCGTATGGAATCGCTGCTCCGTTTTCATCCTCAAGAGTTGCTGTCATAAGACCGGGAGAAGTGTCATCAATTTTATTTGTCTCATTCCCCTCGGTATCAGTCAGTCTGAGAGAGAGTATGATGTCGTTGCTCGCAATGACAAAGTTGAAACTTGCCAGAGAATACTCCCCAGAGGCTGCTGTCACCTCGCCGGCCCCCGGGTCAGAATCCCCTGCGGTCAGTTCGGCTTCTGCCCGGCCATTGTCATCTGTCAGAGCGGTTTCTGATTGGAGATTTCCCAGAGTTGTGCTGAATATAATCATCTCGTTTGCCATGGGGTTTCCCATTGCATCTCTGAGCACAGCAATCAGCCGGCCGGGCGATCTTCCCGTAATTGCTCTGATTCCATCTGTCCTGCCATCTTCCCATTCAAGGGAGATGCTTATGTCTCCGTTTCCCTCGGTTGTGAAACCGGCTGTTTCCGAATATTCTCCGAATGCGGCGACTGCTTCGCCGGCCCCGGCTTCCAAACCGGCCATGACAAGGACCGAAGCCATCCCGTTCTGATCGGTCAGCGCGGTTCCTGATTCAGGCCGGATATGCCCTAATGTCGTGCTGAAGGTGATGACTTCATTCACAATCGGAGTTCCCGCGCCATATCTCAGGGTTCCGATCAGACGGCCAGGGGTGTCCGCACTGATGGTGTCTGTGGTTTTCCAGGTTCCCGGCTGATCTGTTTCCCAGCTCTTCTGGGTTATCAGCTGAACTGAAAGATAAATATTCTGGTCTCCCACGGTGGTAAATCCGAGACGTTCGGAATAATCCTGGTAAGTCGCGACAGCCTCGCTCGCACCCGGGTCCGGGCCTGCGAACAGGAGCACCTTTGCCCGGCCGTTTCTGTCGGTCAGGGCTGTGGTTTCTGTTGTCAGCTGAGTATCTTGGAAGTCAGTATCTTCTGAGGATGTCCCGAGTGCGGGCAGCACCCGGCCCAGCGTTGTGCTGAAATGGATCACCTGATCGGCAATCGGCTCTCCGTCCGCATATTTAAGAGTTGCTGTCAGATATTCGGGCGAAACCGCACTGACGGTGTTTGTGGTTTTCCAGGTTGTTGTCTCATCTGTGTCCCAGGTCTTTTTTTTTATCAGCCAGAGGGAGAGGGCGATATCCTGAACTGTGAAATTCCTGTTCACCGAATACTCGTCAAATATGGCCGAGGCCGTGCCTGGCCCCGGTTCAGCACCTGGGAGCAGATCAACCGTGGCCCGGCCCTCATGGTCGGTCAGGGCGGTTCCGTCTTTGGGATGAATGCTTCCCAGAGTTGTGCTGAAAGTTATGATCTGCCCGGTCATCGGGGTCTTTTCAGGCCCGTAAGTCAGGGTCGCTGTCAGACGGCCGGGAGCATCTGTGCCGATTTTATCTGTTTCTGTCCTGTTCTCCTTGTTCTGAAGCTGAAGTTCTACAGATATGTCAAGATCACCGTCAGTCACAAAATTCATGGTGTCTGAATATTCTCCCAATGTTGCTGTGGCCTCACCATTACCCGGTACAGCGCCTGCGAGAAGACTGATCTCTGCCCGGCCTCTGTCATCTGTCACTGCGACACCGGCTGTGGGCTGAACATACCCCAGCGTAGCGCTGAAATGAATCGTCTCGCCGGCTATGGGGGTTCCGCCTGCGTTTTTAAGGATCGCCACGAGACGGCCCGGTGATTCAGCGCTGATTTTGTCTGTTTTCTCTCCTTGGGCATTATCCAGCCGTAAGGAGATATTCTTCTCATTCACCGTTTTTTCTTCAAGACCGCCTGAACATCCGAATATCAGAAAAATGCCTGTCATAAACACCAGTCTTGTCAGAAACTGTCTCATTTGTCAGTTCTCCTATGTGAATCCAAAATATATGTGATGATTTTTTC
>JAOZLU010000925.1 GCA_029934695.1 Desulfobacterales bacterium
ATACAAAATTAACAATTAATATCAGTGACTTACATGTCACAACCGCTCAAACGACGGGTTAGTTTTTGTAATTAATCACCAAAAATCATTCCCTCCGATACGCGTTTCTCCAGAGTTCAAAGTTCTTTTGCCCCCTCTGTTTGAACGGAACTCAAAGTATTCTTTTCGCAAGGAAGGATTTCCAGCGATTTTTTCCAAAGCTGCTTTTGCGGTTTTCCATCGTTCACAATTACGTTTCTGGTCAGCCCGGGCCCATTCTGGATATTCTCTGACATATCTTTTTCCAGTTCTGGTGACTTCATATTGCTTATGCAGGGCAACGATGTCCTTCAGAGTCACAGGTTTATTTTGCTTGTTTTTGCTTACAAAAGATTCCGCCTGTATTTTCTTATTGCTACATTCATTCGCCTCGTTTTGTGCGGCCCCCTTGGACTTCCTGGTTTCTCTGTAATTTTCTTTTGCCTCAGCCAGCTGACGATTGTAATCCTCATCGCCCAGCTCTCTTTTGTATTTCGTGGGTTTTTTAGCCAGCTCATCATGCCTTGCTATTGCTTCCTCAAATTTCTTGCTTGCCTTCTCAAGCTTCTCTTTCACCTTTTCATAATTTTCCCGAGCCTCTTTGATAAAAATCCTTCTGTTAAAAATTGTTGATGCGATAGCTTCAGCCTCTTCTGATAAATTGCTATGCAATTCAGAGGAAAGTTCACCGAATATTGTGACCAGAGCGTCACTCAGCTCCGCGGCAGTATATTCACCGACAGCGGTTTCAAATCCCTCAAGGCACTCGGCAAGATTTTTATCAAATATCTCTGCCTCCAAAGTGAAAGTGATCCCGTTTTTGTTCCGCCTATTTTTTTTAACTTAAAAATCAGCCGGTTACAAAATGATCGGAACAAAAACGGGATCAGCTTTTTGGGAGCATCAACAACAGATTCATCACCCCAGGTTATGCCTATTGCTTTTATCACTCAAATTTTAAGCAAATCTATATCTTTAATTCTCTCAAAATGTTTTGCGTTCAATGTCGCTATGCAAAGATTCTCAGCAATGGCAGTAGCTGCAATAAAAATATCTCTGAATTCGATAAGTTTATGTTCCCATTTCAGGTGCTGATATATTATCGAAGAAATTTCGGCAATCTCATTATCAAAAGGGATTGTTCTGATCCATTTGCGAATCTTCACGATATCTTCGGAATGTTTTTCCGTCTTCGCACCACACTGCAACTCAAACAAGGTGACAGATGACATGAAACATGCGTTGTTTTCTCTGATTCTCCACAGCACCGAATTTCTTTTGTTTTTTTTTCTGAGAAAATCAATTATCACCGAAGTATCTGTTAAAACTCTGGGATTGACCATGATTTCATCCTGATGTCATCTTCAGAAATATCCCATTGGGAAATCGTAAGAAAATCATTTTTCCATTCTTCCTGCCCAATTCTGTTTTCTGAAACAGTTTTTCTTTTTATCGGTATTATAATAATTTCAACCTCCTGAAGGCCAGAATTTTCCGGAAGTTCGACTGAAATCCGATTTCCCAGAACTTTGCCATATATTCTCCAGCTATTAATTTCTTGGATTTGTCCCATATTTTCTCCATACTTACACAGGGCATAACGCCAAGCTCACCAGCCGCGCCAGTAACTTACGGAAAAACGCACCCGTTCTCGCGGTCTGGTGGAGCGTTTTGTTATGTGATTTCAAGTAATTATTCGTTGCGTGCGGATGTTTTCTTAAATACATTCCGATCCGTGGAAATTTTAGGAATAAGCTTCAATGCCATTTTGTAGGTACCTTACTAATGGATCCTTTTCCAAAATTGGGCTACCCACTTAAGGCAGGACAGCCATTAAAATTAAGCGTCTTAGCAGCCTGAAATTTAGGGGTTGAAAGCTAATTCTCCACATAAAAAGCCTTAAGAATATCCCGGCTTAAGTGGGTAGCCCCACCTTCTAACATCGCTTGAAATATCTTCTGAGAGCGTTGCCCAATCCCTGAGTTCATCTTTTGTTGAAGATGGTTTTGGGAACCTGTCTTCGGCG
>JAOZLU010000321.1 GCA_029934695.1 Desulfobacterales bacterium
CTCGAACCGGCGTTATTGGATTTTCTACAAACATGGCGCCTTTAAGGTGTTCATACCCAGAAATTAAAAAAATGGTGTACAGGACCGCTGCCGTGACCGATTTCATATTCCGATCCGGCCCGGATCGCCTCACTGATATATGCTTTTCCTTTTCTGACAGCTGCCTCAATATCCTCCCCTTTCGCGAGAAAGGATGCAATGGCCGAGGACAGAGTGCATCCGGTGCCATGGACATTTCGGGATTCTATCCGTTCTCCTTCCAGTATGACAAACCGCTCCTCACGGGTCAGATAAAGGATGTCGGAGCAGTCAGCATCATTCCCAAGGTGTCCGCCTTTCAGAAGCACACTTTGGCTGCTGTGACGGGCAATCGTTTTGGCTGCTTCCTGCATGGCTTCAATCCCGTGAAGCTCCTGACCCGTGAGAACAGCAGCTTCAGGAAGGTTCGGCGTGACAACACTCGCCAATGGCATGATATGCGTCTTCAGGGCTTCGATGGCATCGTCACGGAGGAGTTTGTCTCCGCTTTGCGCCACCATCACCGGATCAAGCACAATTTTATCCATCCCATGTTTTGTCAACTGCCGCGCCACAGCTTCAATCAGCTCCGCCGAGTAAAGCATTCCGATTTTCACCGCATCCGCGCCAATATCGGTGAAAACCGCTTCCATCTGTTCTTCCGCAAACGACGCGGGAACTGCATGAATCCCTGTGACGCCCGTTGTATTCTGAGCCGTCAGCGCGGTAATGACAGACATGCCATAACAGCCCAAAGCGGAGAATGTCTTCAAATCTGCCTGAATACCGGCACCGCCACTGCTGTCCGAACCGGCAACAGTGAGAACTTTATAATACTTTTTCATCATTTTTAACCTGCCTTATTCTTTCTTCGTAAATCCTCAGCCGAAGCCAAGACTGGAAAAATTATTGAACGGGAGATGACAGAGACATGAGACTGACTTTTACTGAGTCCGGGTGGAAAGATTATCTCCGGTTTCAAAAAAAATAATCGCCCGGGATCCGTTCCGGCATTTTCCTGTATATCAGGGTTTCCTGCGTGTGCCGTACTTCATTCGGATTATGCCGATGACATTCTTCCACGTCATCAGAAACGCGCCCTTCCAGGTGGGCCGGTACATGTTGAGGGATTTGTCAAGATACAAATATCCGGTACTGACCTGCATTTCCATGTCTTTCATCAGTAAATCCCGCATATATTTGAACTCCTCACCCTCGGGCGGAAGAATCTTCTCCTCTCCGTCATATATGGAGAGATTCTTCTGATGAATTGTGTACAGAATATGCATATCCATCTCCCCGGGATATCGGAATGTCGGACTTTCAGGGACATCCCTGAATGTCGGAGGAGTCCCGTTGTTGTTTGTCGTGATTCTGTTTCCCGAGGCGAAGTCCGTCCAAAACTCCATAAACCCGCCAGTCACCTGTTTCTCCTCTCCGGAGCCTCCGATTGAGATCATGGCAAAGGCCATGTCTCTCTCTTTCAGGTTGACAAAGAATCTGAAATATGTCGTGGTCATGGCCGGCTCCTGCTCCGGCTCAAGCACATCCATGACCGCCTCAAATCCGTCGGGTCTGATCATGTGCCATGTCTGGGAAAAGACTTCCGATATATATTTCGGAAGATATTCATGAGAGATGAGTGCCAACTCCGAATCATAAGGGAAACGCATCTTAAAACGGGCGATCACCGGGAGGACGATAAAGGGCGGGATGATCAGTATCCCCAGAACAACGGCAATCAGGCAGAGGATAATCGTGTAAATCATTTTTTGTATTCACCTCTTGGTTAAGGTCAAAATTTTCTTTATTTTTTCTGTTCCAGATATCATACAAAAAAAACAGATGTCAACTTTTTTTCAGAAAGGGGTTGAAATTCATATCCGGTCCCGAACTTTTTCAGTTCCAAAATGGTTCCATCCCGAGGGTATGATATCCCTGATTTCACCGTTCGGCCAGACCATTTCCATTTTCCCCGAATCGGTTATTTCACCAATCAGGTACAACTGCCGATGAAATGTTTTCAGATAATCCGCGGCTATACGGTCCGCGTTGTCCCGCGACACTGTGCATAACAGCGTGTAATCTTCGCCGCCTGAAAGGGCATATTTAACAGGGTCAAAGTTTAGTCGGACACAAAATTCCCGCAGATTTTCTGAAAGCGGTATTTCTTCAGAATAAAGGCATGCGCCCACTTTGTTCTCCCTGAGAATATGTCCGAGATCGGAACTCAGTCCGTCGCTTACATCAATCGCTGAATGAATTCCGTTCTGACGTGCGAGAAACCTGCCCTCCCTAAGATACGGCTTGGGAAGAATATGTGCGCTGAGGAGTGCTTTCAATGCTTCCGAATCCGCCTCGATGCCATTCAATATCAGGTGCAGCCCGGCCCTGCTGTCCCCTAAAAAACCGGTTGAAAAGATAACATCCCCGGGTCGCGCTCCATCGCGATACAGAATCTCTTTTTCCGGAGCCGAGCCTGTCACGGTGACATTGATAATCAGGTCTGTTTTGGAACCGGTGGTGTCGCCGCCGAGAATATTGACATCAAATTCGGCAGCCAGGGTTTTCATTCCGTTGTATAAGTCTTCAAGATAGTCTAAGGGACAGTCTGCCGGAATACCAATGCTGACAAAGGCTTCTTTGGCGGTTCCGCCCATGGCTGCAATATCACTCAGGTTCACGGCCAGTGATTTATACCCGAGATTAAATCCGGAGGTTGCGCTTCTCAGGAAATGAACCTGCTCAACGAGCAGGTCCGTTGTGACAAGCGTGATTTCATCAGGAGGTGTCGTGAACGCGGCCGCGTCATCTCCGATGGCCTTTAAAATATTCCGGGGACGAATCAGGCAGCCCCGGGTTATTTTACGGATAAATCCGAATTCTCCGATATCTTTTAAAATCATGTCTTCCCTTAGGCAGGCTCAGGGGCCGGGCTCCCCCGAATGGGATTAATAATCCCGTCCGCGTTTAACAAAAAGCAGGAATTTCGCCGCAGCAATCAAGATCAGGGTAAATCTGCTGATTATAACGCTTCACGGGGAGGCCTGAAATCAGCCCTGTATCGCACACCTTTTAAACCACAAAGGACACAAAGGGGGCACAAAGCTTGAACCTACCTGCATGTTCGGCCGGATATGTCTGAACATAATGCCATTCCGGGTGAAATGACCAATTATTTTTTGTAACAGACTCTTCCATAGCTGTCAAACATTTTTTACCAGCGATAAGAAAATGTCTGTTGTTCCGGAGTGCCAAACTTGCAGTTTTACCGACCGCCTGAAGGCGGAACTGCGAACTTCTGCACACAGATTTTTTTCCTGTCAGAGTCCCTGTCAAATCCCCGCATCAAGGAAAATACGACTTTTTTCTTGACTCAAAGGACGGTTTCCCTTAAATATTTGCTGATTATAACGGATTCAGGGGAGACTCCCGCATCTGCCCTCAGACAGAGCCGGCCTTGAACGTGCAGGTTTAAGCTTTGTGCCCCTTTGTGCCCCCTTTGTGTCCTCTGTGGTTAGAAAGGTGCGACGCAGGGCTGATTTCAGGCCTCCCCTGAAAGCGTTATAATCAGAATATTTGTATTTTTATTATATCCTGCCGGTGAAAAGTAAAAGGGTGAAAGCAGATCCGTAACCGGCACACCCGGGATTGTCATGTCCGCCGGATTTGTCAATCCGCGGGGATCAGGGTACTTTATTCCTTAACAATTTTATAAACTTTTATATGTGGTGGCAGACAATGATAAACATAACACTTCCTGATGAATCGGTAAAAAGTTTTCAAAATCCCCCCACCGGGCTGGATGTGGCAAAAGGCATTTCAGAGGGCCTTGCCCGAAATTGCGTTGTCATGGAACTGAATGGCAACATTGTTGATTTAAATACAGAAATTACCGGGGATGCCAAGGTCCGGCTGATCACAACCAAAGACGGGGAAGCTTTGGAAATTTTACGTCACAGCACGGCCCATGTCATGGCCCAGGCCATTTTGCATTTTTATAAGGATGCAAATCTGACCATCGGACCAGTAAAGGAAGATGGTTTTTATTACGACGTTGACATGGAGCCTGTTTCAGAGGAAGATTTTCCGAAAATTGAAGCGGAAATGAAGAAAATTATCAAGGCAAAGATTCCGATTCAGCGGAAAGCTGTGTCAAAATCTGATGCAACTGAATTCTATGAACAGGAGCCGTATAAACTTGAAATGATTTCAGATTTGGAAGACGGGTCCATATCCTTTTATGAGCAGGGCGATTTCACAGACCTGTGCCGGGGGCCTCATATTCCTCATACCGGCTTTATAAAAGCCTTCAAACTGATGAAGGTTTCAGGCGCGTACTGGCGGGCGGATCAGACCAAAGCACAGCTTCAGCGGATTTACGGCACTGCTTTTTTTGATAAAAAGGAGCTGAAAGAACACCTGCATTTTATTGAGGAAGCCAAAAAGCGGAATCATCGGAAACTCGGCATGGCTCTTGATCTGTTCAGTTTTCATGACGAAGCACTGGGAATGCCGTTTTTCCATGCAAAGGGAATGACAATCTGGAACATCCTTCTGGACTACTGGCGCGAAGAGCATCGGGCGGCCGGCTATGTGGAAACCAAGACCCCTGTCATGCTGAACCGTGATCTGTGGGAAAAAAGCGGCCATTGGGAGAATTATCGGGAAAATATGTACATTTCCCAGATTGATGATTCTGAATATGCCATAAAACCCATGAACTGCCCCGGGGGGATGCTCCTGTACGGCCTGAAGCCTCATTCATACAAGGATTTGCCGATTCGGGCCGGGGAAATCGGGCTGGTTCACCGGCATGAAATGAGCGGAGTGCTGTCCGGCCTTTTCAGAGTCCGGGCCTTTCATCAGGATGATGCCCATATTTTTATGACTCCTGATCAGATTCAGGATGAAATTCTGGGTGTCCTGAGGCTGACTGAGCGGATTTACAGCATGTTCGGTCTTGGCTTTCATCTGGAGCTTTCCACGCGTCCTGCAAAATCCATCGGAACCGATGAACAGTGGAAAATGGCGACCGAGGGGCTGAGTGCCGCTCTGGATGCTTATGGCATGGAATATCAGATCAATGAGGGTGACGGTGCTTTTTACGGGCCTAAGATTGATGTGCATATAAGAGATGCGCTGGGCCGGACATGGCAGTGCGGGACCGTCCAGCTGGATATGTCCCTGCCGGAGAGATTTGATCTGAATTATATCGGAAAGGACGGGGAAAAGCATCGTCCGATTATGATTCACAGGGTCATTTACGGTTCGGTTGAACGGTTTTTCGGTATTCTGATTGAGCATTTTGCCGGCAAATTTCCCTTGTGGATGGCTCCGGTTCAGGCAGTCATGCTGCCCATGAACGATGATCTTGTGCCTTATGCGGCAAATGTCAGGGCAGAACTTGAAAAGGCAGGCTTGCGCGTGGAAGTGGATGACAGAACCGAGAGCCTGAAGAAAAAAATCCGGGATGCCCAACTCAGCTATGTTCCGCTGATTCTGACCATCGGCGCAAAGGAAAAGGAATCCAAAACCCTTTCTGTCAGAACTCTGGACGGCAAGGTGAAATATGGGGTGACGCACGAGCAGTTCTTAAATTGGGTGCTTCCCCAGATAAGGGAGCGAAAGCCGGAGTTGGGGATTATTTAAGGACTGAATGTCTGAAAATGAAATGTTGAAGGTGTATCATTTTGAAAGTTGGCCGGCCTCGTTGCTTTGGCTGTAAATGTAGGGTGATGCGGAACCCACCATTTTCAGATGTCGGTGGGATTCCGCTTCGCTGCGCCCATCCGGGATCCGGGGATTTTGTTTTTTTGAAAATTCATATCTGAAAAAGGTTGGTTCCGCTTCACCCACCTCACAGAATTATTTTCCAAGCACTTTCTGAACCACATCCACGATCTGCTGACAACAGCCCCGGGTTTCATCAGGCGTCGGCCCTTCAACCATAACTCTGCAAAGGGGCTGTGTGCCGGAATATCGAACCAGAACCCTTCCTTTTTCCCCCAGGCTTTCCTCAACCAATTGGATTGCATCCTGAATTTCCGGGATGGTCTCAATATCCGGTTTGGTTTTCACTTCCACGTTCATCAGTTTCTGGGGAAACACCGCCATTATTTTTCTCAGCTCGGACAAGGGCTTTGATTCTGATTTCATGGCATCAACCAGTTTCAGCGCCGTCAGTATCCCGTCGCCGGTGGTGTGATGATCCAGAAAAATCGTATGCCCTGAATCTTCACCGCCGATCACCGCCCCGGAGGCGATCATTTCTCTGAGAACATAGCGATCTCCGACATCCGCGGTAATATTGCTGATGTCCAACTCTCTCAGAGCAAGCCTGAATCCGATATTGCTCATCACCGTGCTGACCACAAGGTTATTTTTAAGGATTCCCTTTTGTTTCATGGTCTTTGCACAGATAATAAGTATGCGGTCGCCGGTAATGACATTTCCTTTTTCATCCACTGCAATCAGCCGGTCCCCGTCTCCGTCAAAGGCAAGGCCAATATCCGCCCCGGTTTCCACCACCTTTTCTTTAAGGGTTTCAGTATGCTGAGAACCGCAGTTGTCGTTAATATTCTTTCCGTCAGGAGAGATAAAAAGCGATTCAATATCCGCGCCGAGGTCTGCAAATATCTCCGGTGCGACCTTATAAGTCGCCCCGTCTGAGCAGTCCAGAATGATTCTCATGCCATCAAATCGGCATGTTTCCGGCAGGGTGCGTTTCAGGAAATCCCCATAGCGTCTTCCCGCGTCTTCTGTTGTGCGGACAGTTCCGGTTTCCTGAACAGATTTGCATATTGAGGCCATCCTGTCATCCAATATCAGTTGTTCGATTTCGGCTTCTTTCTCATCAGAGAGTTTGTACCCGTCGCTTTTGAAAATTTTGATGCCATTGTCATAAAAAGGGTTGTGGGATGCGGAGATGACAATTCCCGCGTCTGCGCCCATTGAAGCAGTTATAAAGGCAACTCCCGGGGTCGGAAGTACTCCCGCAAGAGAAGCGTCCCCTCCCATTGAACATATTCCTGAAACCATCGCATGTTCAATCATGGAACCGGATATGCGCGTATCTTTTCCGATAACGATTTTGGGTTTGCCTTCATCCTTTCTGAAAATATGAGCAACAGCCCGTCCGACATTCAACGCCATTTCAGCGGTCATCGGATACACGTTGGCCCTGCCCCTTATTCCGTCTGTGCCAAATAATTTTCCCATGTCTTTAACCTTTGTTGAAAGTGAAAAGTAAAAAGTCGGGGAGAGAAACCCGGTTTTTTCCGAATGGCCAATTCTCCCCTCTGACAGACTGTGAGACGGGAGATATTTGATAAAAATGCCTTTTTTCCCCATTTCTCAATATTTCCCGTAAATTTCTCGCTCGTATGGGACGAAGCATTGTCGAGGATCACAGCTATTTTTCTGGTGACTGTCTCACTGAATTCGTCGAAACCGACTGACAACTTTTCCCTGTTATTTCAAAAGGTTTATATATGACCGCCCGGGGAGACCGGGGATTTTCCCCGAAGTCCCGGATATTGAAATTGGTATTACCAATACTTTTCAAATCAAAAACAATACGATATCATCGGGACAGCATCCATCCGCTCCAATTTTTCCTTAAATACCAGCATAAAAATATTATTTCAAGCTTTTTTTATTTTTTTCTTGACAAGTCTTAAAATTTTTACCATAAAGGGTCGCAATTGGTATGACCAATCTGTTTTGACAAGGATTTTAGGTTATGACTGGGCTGATGAAAATGTCACAGTCAGAGTTACCAATTGTGATCCCGTTTTTATTCCGCCTGTTTTTTTCAACTTAAAAATCAGCCGGTTATAAAATGATCGGAACAAAAACAGGATCAGCTTTCTGAGAGCACCGCCAACATATTCATCACCCCAGG
>JAOZLU010000022.1:0-1553 GCA_029934695.1 Desulfobacterales bacterium
AACATCCAACATCCAACCTCAGCTCTCCCGAAGGAGAGTGGTTCAGGATACTGAATTTTTTCCCGTGGCAGGATTATCGGGAACTGGCGGCACACTGTTACGATGCGCTGTACGAGTTCAGCATTATATCCGACGGGATTCCCGGGCCGGACGGGATTTCCCGTCCGGCCTGATTGTTAATTTCTCCATTTTTCACTTTCCACTGCCGAGGTTTATATTCTTTTAATTTCTTCCATCTTATCTTCCAGCGGTTCCATTTCCTGCTCCCGCCCGAACTCCTCAAGCCGTTTTCGGAGATTCTCAAGCTCCTCCCTGAGTTTGGGCAGCACTTCCTTTTGTATCTTCTCCCGTGTTGATTCTCCGGATCGCCTCATTTCTTCCGCCAACTGATTCAATTCATTTTCAAGCTCTTTGAAATCTTCGCCTTCCGGGATATTGTGCAGGCCATTCACAAATTTATCGAACTGCTTTTTTATCCCTCCAAGACCTTCATCAAATTTATCCCGCAACTGATCGAAAAATCCCGAAGACTTAGTGGAACCTTCAACAGTTGCGCCATCTTTTAACGGAACGCCCTCTTTTTGGGAAAGAGTGATTTCAATGGCCTTTTTCTCCTTATCCTGAGAGTCCGTTACGATGAAAAACTTGGAATGCTCGGTAACAGCGTTTGCGAATTCCCTTTTGACAGCCACATTGGCAAAATAATGACCGGCTGGATCATAAGATACGCTTTTTACTGTACCAATCTGATTTTGTTCAAAAATCACCCGGGCTTCTTTTTCCAGCCCCTGAATCTTATCATACCGGATATTAAGGTTCAGATCCCCTTCACACCCCAAGAAGATCAAAGGCAGCATAACGAATGTCAAAATTTTTTTAAACATAGCTTCCCTCCTTTCAATTATAAATAAGCGGGTTTAAATATTTACGATTCAACGTAATTACGGGCTGAGTTGCTCCCTATAAAAACCAGTTATCACAAAAAGCAGCCTGTTTCAATGTTTGTTTTGATGTTCTTTCATATTTGGTCACTGTTTATAGGGCAAAAAGTTACTCCATGCTTTTGAATCGGTGGATAAATATGCTTACCACAAGGAATGATATTGCAGAGAACGATTTTAATCTGAATATTTCCTCTATGTGGATCCCCATCATTTTTGCCCGGAATGACAGGAACTGATCAAAATATTCAAAACTCCCCAAAAACTGTTGAAATTTTAATCATTTTATAATATCATATTCAGAATAATAATGTTTAACTTCTTTCAACTTTATTTTTTGTAAGGAAAACAGCCACGCTTGAAATCCATTTGGATGAAAGTGGAAGTTTTGAATACTTTAATGAATTTGCAGACAAGTAAGGAAAAGAATCCAATTCGTCAGGTTGGATGACTTGCCGTTCCGCCTTCATTGAAGGAGCGTGAAAAAAAACTGAGGAAAGAAGCGGTGAATTCAGAAAAGGAGTGCAAAAATGGAGTGGAGCGAAGCGGAGCGTAATTTTTGCGTCCCAAGAAAATAATCATCAGGTGTCCCTATGGGGAAATGACAGTGGA
>JAOZLU010000022.1:1653-3236 GCA_029934695.1 Desulfobacterales bacterium
TTTTGCGTCCCAAGAAAATAATCATCAGGTGTCCCTATGGGGAAATGACAGTGGAACGTAATTTTTGCGTCCCAAGAAAATAATCATCAGGTGTCCCTATGGGGAAATGACAGTGGAGCGGAGCGCAATTTTTGCGTCCCAAGTTCACTTAAGATATAATGTGTTAAATATTCGCTACATGTAAGGAGATTTTATGGAAGAACTGACGATAAGAGAAAATGAAATAAATTTGGAAGGATATGAATTATCCGAAAAGATCGCAGATAAAAGTATCAGGCACCATGTTTATGCTGCTATGGCGGCAGGTCTGATCCCAATACCCTTTGCAGACTTTGCCGGTGTGGCAGGTATTCAGTTGAACCTGCTGAGAAAGCTTGCTAAAGAATACAATGTACCGTTCTCCAAAGATATGGTGAAAAATCTCATCGGTGCTTTGCTTGGCGGAGCTGCGCCGGCATCAGCAGGGCCGTATCTGTTCTCTTTGCTGAAGGCTGTTCCGGTGGTCGGTCTGAGTGTCGGAATGGTAAGCATATCCCTTGTTTCAGGTGCCTCCACTTATGCAATCGGAAAAGTGTTTAACCGGCATTTTGCCGAAGGTGGAACCTTTCTGACGTTTGATCCGAGGGAAGCCAGAGCATTTTATGCTGAAATGTTCAGGGACGGCCAGAAAGTGATAGCCGAACTTAACGCGGAGAAGCAAAGGAAAGACTCCTGAACCAAAGGGAAAAAACTCTCGTGTCCGATCATCTGACCAGTGGGAATATATAGGAATGATCCGGCAGGTCGTGTCTGTTCCGGTTTTTGGAAACGGCAGTGTTGCGGACGGGAGGAAACCGCTGTCGAAGCATTCTTTGAAAATCCGGATATTGCGTCAGTCGCTGACACAGTCAGGTCGCAGACCTTCACGGAAATGCGAAAAAGAAAGAGAAATGCCCTGACGGAAGTAAAGATGAGAATGTGTCTGATATTCAGCGGGGTGTGGCGATAGGAGTATTTCTCAAGGAGAAATATCCCTCGAAGCGGCAATGCAAAGGAGTTCTGATGATATCCTGGTTCCGATAATTAAAATTTCAAAATTCAAAAAACCGGAGCTTTAAGAATTCATCGGATTTAACTGTGACTGTCTATATCTGGAAGGTGTGATATTGGTATATTTTTTAAAGGCAACATTGAAAGCTGATTTTGAGTTAAAACCGGCTTCAAAGGCAATGGCAAGAATTTTTAAATCATGTTTGTCAGGGTCGCTGAGTTGCCGCTTGGCCTCTTCAATTCGGTAACTGTTGATCAAGTCATAAAAATTTCGATTCAATTGCGTATTGATGATCTGTGAAAGGTGATATGAAGGCAACCCCATAGTATCTGCAATATCTTGTAATTTTAAATCATTATCAAGGTATGGTTTTTTTCTTTCCAAATATTCGAGCAGTTTTTCCCCATAAGCTGTAAGTTCATCAGATGTCAGCTTTGAATATTCATATTTTGCTGGCTGGTTTATCCGTGATGACTGGATAGGAGATGATGCATTCACAGGGGTGACAGGCGACTCAGCAGACATGTCATCCGTTCTGACAGTTTCTTCCTGA